>JAFGVT010000056.1 GCA_016937825.1 Fidelibacterota bacterium
ACGTCTCACGCCTGCCCTGCGTAGCCTTGGCGAAGCAGGGTCTTACGTCTCACGTCTTACAGCAACGACCAGCTTGCGGTCAGGCCGGCCATCACAATGGCGACCATGGTCATCAGTTTGACCAGGATGTTCAGGCTGGGGCCGGAGGTGTCCTTGAAAGGATCACCGACCGTATCGCCGACGACGGCCGCCTTATGGGCGTCGGAACCTTTTCCGCCGTGGGCGCCGGATTCGATGTATTTCTTGGCGTTATCCCAAGAACCGCCCGCATTGGCCATGAACACGGCAAGGACGAAGCCGGCGGCCAGACCGCCGGTCAGCAGGCCCATGACGCCGGATACGCCGAAGATCAGGCCGACCGAAACGGGGGCGATGATCGCCAGCAAAGACGGCAGGAGCATTTCGCGCTGGGCGCCCTTGGTCGAGATCGCTACGCAGCGGGCGTAATCGGGTTCGGTTTCGCCGGTCATGATGCCTTTGATCTCGCGGAACTGACGGCGGACCTCATCCACCATGTTGCCGGCCGCACGGCCGACGGCATTCATGGTCAGGCCGCAGAACATAAAGGCCATCATGGCGCCAAGGAACATGCCCATCAACACCTTCGGGTTCATCAGCGTGACGTTATAATAGGTCATAAAATCGGACAGGGTCGCCGTGACGGTCGGGATCACTTTCTCGCCGACCAGCAGGGTCGTTTCGCCGATGCGGATCAAGCCGATCTTGATCTCTTCAATATAGGAGGCCAGCAGGGCAAGCGCCGTGAGCGCGGCGGAACCGATCGCAAAGCCTTTGCCGGTCGCAGCCGTGGTGTTGCCCAGGGAATCGAGGGCGTCGGTGCGTTTGCGGACTTCTTCGCCCAGCCCGGCCATTTCGGCGTTCCCGCCGGCATTGTCTGCGATCGGACCGTAGGCGTCCGTTGCCAGGGTGATCCCCAGCGTGGAGAGCATGCCGACCGCGGCAATGCCGATGCCGTAGAGGCCCATGGACATATTGGCGAACTGCCAGCCCGCAGCAGAAAGGTAGGCAAGGATCGTTCCGACGACAATGGTCAGCACGGGGAATGCCGTGGAGAGCATGCCGGTCCCGATGCCGTTGATGATCACGGTCGCGGCGCCGGTTTCGGCATGATGCGCGATATTTTGCGTCGGTTTATACGCTGCCGAGGTGAAATATTCGGTCTCTTTCCCGATCGCCCACCCGGTGACCAGTCCGACCAGAATGGAGATCCAGACACCGATATAATTGTCGATGGCGAGCCATTTGAGAATAAAGAAGGACAGGACCATGATCAGCAGGGAGCTTAGGTTAATGCCGCGGCCCAGCGCGGAGAGCAGTGTTTTCTGCGAGGCGTTCTCTTTGGTCCTGACGGCGAAAATGCCCAGGATCGACAGAAGGGTCCCGACGGCACCGATGATCATCGGAGCGAACACGGCGGAAACCTGCATGGTGGTGTTGTTCATGAAGGCGGCGGCGCCCAGGGCGGCGGTTGCCAGAATGGACCCGGCGTAGGATTCATAGAGATCGGCGCCCATGCCGGCGACATCGCCCACGTTGTCCCCGACGTTATCGGCGATGGTCGCGGGGTTGCGGGGGTCGTCTTCCGGAATGCCCGCTTCCACTTTACCGACCAGGTCGGCGCCGACATCCGCGGCTTTGGTAAAGATACCGCCGCCGACGCGGGCGAACAGGGCCTGGGTCGAAGCGCCCATCCCGAAGGTCAGCATGGTCGTGGTGATGATGGCCATTTTATGCGCGGCATCGGCATCCTTGACAAAGGTATTCAGGACAAGGTACCAAAGGGAAATATCCAGAAGGGCCAGGCCGACGACGACCAGTCCCATGACCGCGCCGGAGCGGAACGCGACCTGCAAGCCCTGGTTCAGGGACTCGCGGGCGGCATTCGCGGTACGGGCGGACGCGTAGGTCGCGGTCTTCATTCCGAAGAAGCCGGCCAGACCGGAGAAAAAACCGCCGGTCAGAAAGGCGAAGGGAACCCAGGGGTTCTGCACTTTCCATACGTAGGCCATAAGCGCGAAGAGAAGGGTCAGGACAAGAAAAACATAGATGACCACTTTATACTGCTGTCTCAAATAGGCCATCGCACCTTTGCGGACGTGCTGGGCGATCTCGGCCATTCTGGGGGTGCCTTCGGAACGCTTCATCATGTTTTTGAAGAAATACCACGCAAATATCAGCGCAATGACGGCGGTCCCGGGGACGATCCAGAATAAATTATTTTGAATTCCTAACATGCTGCCTCCTTTTTGTGTTCACAAACCAATTTTCCGCGAATATTAAGGATATCACGCTTCCTTATCAAGTGTTTTCGGAAAATTCAGGGAGCCCTGAAGCTCCGGCGTGAACTTGCTCTGGACCTTCAGCAGACGGATCACATCCACAAGCAGGTCCTTTGAGCCGGACAGCAGGCTCAGGTAGAGAACGGAATTGCGGGAATTCGTTTCGCTGCCCTTGATGCGGATGACCTGATTCATCTGGTATTCCACGATCTTGTCAAGCAGCGCTTCCTGCGCCCGTTTGATCGGTTCCTTCTGTTTGAAATTCTGGCGTTTGACCATCAGGCTGACGGCATTGAATATCCGGTTAAGTTCCGCGTGGAGCTCGATCAGTTCCTGATACTGCTCCTCGCTGGTGCCGCAATGGGTGTTGTCCACGTGTTCGTAGCAGGCCTGCACAAGCTGATCGATACTGTGGGAAAATTCACGGATATAGTGAAGCATCTGAAGATAGAAATGCCCGTATTGCAGGGAGTCCTCTTCGATCTCCCGCAGACGAACGGTAAAATGGTTTTTCCGGTTCTTGGACTCCAGAAGCAGGTCTTCCGCCTTATCTTTCAGTTCTTTCAGCTTCTTTCTGTCTTCCTGATGCAGGGACACGATCGTGTCCAGAAGCATATCGGGCACCAGGTCCAGGATCTCCGTCGTATAGCTGTTGCAGATGGTAAAAATATCGTTGTCTTCCAGTTCCTCCTGCGTGACCTTTTCGGTTTCTTCGTTCTTGCGGAATATTTTAAAGGTTCGGGCGATCAGGAACCCCGACAAGGCGAGCAGGGCAAGGATCGCGACCAAGCCGCCCAGGTCGATCAAAATGGCAAAGAGAAGGGAAACGGTAAAGGCCATGATCGCGGTCAGGAACCATCCGCCGATCACGGTGAAAACCCCGGTAATGCGGTACACGGCGCTTTCCCGGCCCCAGGCACGGTCCGCCAGCGTGGTTCCCATGGACACCATGAAGGTGACGTAGGTGGTCGAGAGGGGCAGCCCGAGTGAGGTGCCGAGTGCGATGAGACTGCTGGCAATGGTCAGGTTCATCGACGCCCGGATCATGTCAAAGGATTGCGCTTCGGATTCCGAGTTCATGACAGGACGGGAAAAACGCGCATCCACGGCGTGCCGGAGCTTTTGGGGAACGGCTTTTTTCAGGAACTGTCCGATATTGACAGAAGCCCTCACCACGGTGCGGGAAAGGCCTGTCGAACCGAAACGCTCTTCGCCCGAGTCGTGCCGGGCCATGCTCAGTTCCGTTTTGCTGACGTGTTTGGATTTTTTTGAGGTCCAGAGGGTGATCACCATGATCAGTCCGGCGATCAGCAGCATATAGGTCTCGGTCTTTACCTTGCCGGAAAGAAAGGCCATGGAGAAGGTGTTGGGGTCTGCGCCCGGTACGGCGGCAAATCCCTGGAAGGCCTTGAACCCGGCCAGGGGAACGCCAATGAAGTTGACCAGGTCGTTGCCGGCAAACGCAAAGGCCAGGGCAAAGGTCCCGAACAGGATGATCATGCGGGGCACGTTGATCTTAAAGATCCAGCGCGCCAGCTGAATGATCACGGCCCATCCGGCAAAAGAAAGCCCGAGGATCAGCCAGGTGTTCGCATTGATCCAGTTCTTTGCTTCCTCAGTCATGAAAGAGGAACCGTTGGCGCCTTTGATCAGAATAAAATAGGTAATGACCGCGATGCAGAAACCGCCCCAGATCGCGCCGAACCGGTTCAGCATCTTCTGATAGCGGAAAGTAAAAAAAAGGCGCGTCAGGAATTGAACCAGCGCGCCGACCGTGAAGGCGATGATCACCGAGACCAGAATGCCCGAAATGATCATTAATGCCTTATCCGAATTAATGTATTTCGGGAGATCCGCAAGGGTCTCCACCGGACTGCGGCCGATCTTGAGCAGCGAGACCGCCACGGCGGCGCCCAGCAATTCGAACACGATGGATACGGTCGTGGAAGTGGGCAGGGCGAGCGAGTTGTAAGCATCCAGAAGGATCACGTCCGTCAGCATCACTGCCAGATATATGATCATGATCTCGGAAAAGAAGAATTCCTGCGGATGAAAAACGCCTTTCCGGGCAACCTCCATCATGCCGCTGGAAAACGTCGCGCCGATGAACACGCCGACGCTCGCAATGGTCATGATGATCCAGTTCTTCGCCGCCTTCGCGCCCCGGGCGGAATTCAGGAAATTCACGGCATCGTTTGTTACACCAACAACCAGGTCTGATGCGGCTAAAAAGAATAGCACGATCACCATCAGGATGTAAATTGTCATGTATTTTCCCTTTATATGTCGTTGAATATAATTATGTCAGCCAATCCGGCAAAACTTTTTTTGCAAAATTTTGGCGCTTCGTTTTTTTCGCTTGTTCCGACGTCCGATTTATAGGAGATATCCCGCGGATTTTTCAGCGGAACATGTCGGCGAACACATCGATCTGACCCGACTTTTTTTCCCGGACGCCCTGTTCCGGTGTCGCGGAACCGTCTGTCCGGGGTGCGAACTTGCTTTGCACTTTCAGCAGGCGGATCACATGGGAAAGCAGGTCGCGGATACCGAAGAGCAGGCTCATATACAACAGGGTGTTCCGCGTATTGGTCTCTCCGTGCTTGACGCGCCGGATCTGATTGCTCTGACACTCGCTGATGCGGTCAAGTAATTTTTCCTGGGTCCGCTTGATCTTTTCCTTGTCATGATATTCCTGCCGTTCCACACTGGACGCGACCTGGTCAAAGATCCCGTTCATTTCCGTGCACAGACTTTGGAGTTCCAGATACTGCTCGTTGATAATGCCGCGGTGCTTATTGTAAATGTGTTCATAGGCGGCTCCGACGACATAATTGATCGTATGGGAAAATTCCCGGATATAGTGCAGCATCTGCAAATAGAAATGGCCGTATTCCAGTGAATCCTCCTCCAGGTTCCGGAGGCGCACCGTGAAGCAGTTCTTTCTGCTCTTTGTATCAAGCATCAGTTCGTTGCTTTCTTCAAGCAATGCTTTGATATTTTTTCGGTCTTCCTGATAGGCCGCTTCGATGGTCTTTTCAAAGAGTTCCGGGATGTGGGAGAGGATTTTTACCGTGTGCTGATTGCACATGGTGTAGATATCGTTGCTTTCATCCTCCTTTCCCGCTTCCTTTTCTTTTTCGCTGTTGCGATGCGAAACAAAGGTACGGTACAGGACGAAGAGTGAGAACGCGAACAGCAGGAACGTGGCGACGATACCGCCCCAGCGAATCACGAAAGCAAAGATCATGGAAACGGTCAGGGCGATAATGGCCGTCAGGAACCATCCCCCGATCACGGTAAAAACGCCTGAGATCCTGTAAACCGCACTTTCGCGGCCCCAGGCGCGGTCGGCCAGAGACGTTCCCATTGACACCATGAACGTGACATAGGTGGTTGAAAGGGGCAGTTCGAAAGAGGTACCGAGAGCGATCAGGCAGCTTGCGATCGTCAGGTTCATGGACGCCCGGATAAGATCGAAGGATCGCGCTTCGTCTTCCGGATTTATGACCGGCCGGGAAAAGCGTTTTTCGACCGACCGCCGCACGCCCCCCGGCACGATGCCCCGGAAAAACTCATTGACGTTCACAATGGCGTGAACGACCGCCCGGGACAGGCCGGTCGAACTGAAACGTTCCTCGCCGATATCCTGCCGTGCAATGCTAAGTTCGGTCTGACTGACATGGCGGGATTTTTTGGACACCCAAAGGGTGATCACCATGACCATTCCCGCAATGAGCAGCAGTCCGGTCTCTGTTCTCATGGTTCCGGTCATAAAGTTCATGGGAAAGGTATGCGGGTCGGCTCCCGATGCGGCGGAAAAGACCGTGAAGGCCTTGAACCCGGCAAGCGGAACGCCGATAAAGTTGACCAAGTCGTTCCCGGCAAACGCAAAGGCCAGCGAGAAGGTGCCGATCAGAATGATCATGCGGGGAATATTGACCCTTACCGTCCAGCGAAGAAGCTGGATCAGCACCGTCCAGCCAAGGAAGGAGATCCCGAAAATCTCCCACGCGTGACCGGCAATATAGGTCTTAACCTCCGGGGTCATGAAGGAAGCGCCGTCAGCGCCCTTGACCAGAATAAAATACGTAATGACGGCAATGCACAGGCCGCCCCAAATCGCGCCGTAGCGTGAGAGTCCTTTTTGATATTTGAACGTGAAGATCAGGCGGGTAACGAATTGCACCAGGCTGCCCGCCGCGAACGCAATGAGCACGGAGATCAGAATTCCCGCAATGATCGCCATGGCTTTTTCGGAATTGATGAATTCCGACAGATCGCTCAGGTTTCCTGCGGGCATCCGGCCGATCTTGATCAGTGAAACGGCCAGAGCCGCGCCCATTAACGAAAAAACGACCGAAACGGTCGTTGAGGTCGGAAGCGCCAGTGTGTTGTAAACATCCAGAAGAATGACATTCGTCAGCATGACCGCAAGGTAAATGACCATGATCTCGGAAAAACTGAACTGTTCGGGGTGAAAGATCCCCTTCCGCGCGACTTCCATCATGCCGCTGGAAAAGGTGGTGCCCAAAAGTATGCCCAAACTGGCAATGCTCAGGATGATCCAGTTCTTAGCCGCCTTGGCCCCCCGGGCGGAATTCAGAAAATTGACGGCATCGTTGGTGACACCGACCACAAGCCCGGACACAGCTAAAAAAAACAGTATGATCACCATAAGCAAATAGACCGACATAAACCTGCCTGATATGATCGTAAATTTAACCCGGCGGCGGGACGTAACAAATATATTTCTGCCGAAAGAGAAGAAGCGCTGCTGTGGGAACAACGCTTCTTCGGGAAACAACTGCTGAAACAGTTAATATTTAAAACCGGCCGGCCTCATCCAGCCAGGACAAGCCCAGCAGCCAGTTCTCGGAGCCAAAAGCGCCCTTAAAGGTGACCGTTTCAAAAAAGTCGTCCGCAATGACCGCATCGACATCCACAAATGCGGGACCCTCCGGCGCCGGCAGGACCGTAACACTTCCGGCAAGGGCGTTTTCACGTCCGGTTGCGCCGATCGCCACGCTCGTGTCGATCGCGGTCAGTCCGTAGTCGGCGTGATACTGTCCGCCTTTGCAATGATAAATGATGTTGTTCGGTGAGAAGTAGAGATAGTTGCTTCCGCTTCCCGGGGTTGCCGTGACAAGTGCCAGGGTCGGAGCATCCGTGATCCGGATCCCGCTGTTCTTTCCGTCCACAATGATCATATTGCGGAAATCGCCGCCGGAGCCCTCGCGCATCCGTATCATCTGGTCATTGTCGGCGACCACGGATGTGTCGCCGGAGCCGATGAGGGTCACGTTGGAGAATTGCGGGAATGAGCGCGGCTGTTTGTCCATATCGGAACCGTCATTATCCATTTCGAAGGCGCGGTTCCCGTCTTCGCTTCCCATCATGGCGAACAGGAACTGGCCCCTGCCCTGATAACCGAGGTCGGTATCAAAGGCATCATCGCCCACGAACAAGACGGAACAGTATTTGAGATCGACCGTACCGCCGAACATCTCAAAGCCGTCGTCCAGATTAAATGCCACTTCACAATATTCCACCGTGGTCCCGTTGCCGACGCCGGCAAGGGTGATCCCATTGATCTCGTTGTCCTGCCCGATCGAACGGCCGCCGTACCATACGCGGACGTATTTCAGGATCCCGCTGTCGTCATTTTCATTCGTTCCGCCATAGGGCACGCCGACCAAGCCTTCCACGAAGGCCTGTCCGCCGCTTTTATTGACAGGCGCTTTCCCCAGAAGGATCAAGCCGCCCCAGGATCCCCGGCGTTTCAGATCAGCAGGCAGTGAGGAAGTAAAGGTAATGGGGTTTGCGGCCGTTCCCTCCGCCATGATCTTTGCACCGCGTTTGATGACCAGACAGGGCGCAAGCCCTTCGCCGTCATCCGGCAGGGATTCGATCACGGTACCGGGTTCGATCGTCAGGGTATAGCCGGAATCCACAAAGGTCTGTCCGGCAAGCAAAATGTTATCGTCTGCGTGCAAGGTAAGGTTCCTGCGGATATTTCCGTCAAGGACCACATCGTATCCGGGATATTCGGTATTGGTCCCGCTGCCGCCGTTGAACAGGTCGCAACCCGCTAATGTCAGTAGTACTACCCCTGCGGCAATACCCCTAAAGTATGTCTTTTTCATGTACTCTCCTTTTTGTTTTGAGTTATATATCTAAAACACATACTGTATGCTTGCACCGTAACCGATCCCGGGATGATATTCCCGCGTCGCGTAAAAAGTATTCTCCGTATCGAAAATGCCGAACCGCACGGCAGAATTGAGCAGATTGCTGGCGTTAATACTGATCTTGATATTCCCGATCTTTTTGTTCATTGTCAGGTTCAGGGAATGAAAGGGACGCTCATATTCGTTCGGAATGGATCCGCTTCCGAGCGCGGAGAGGCGCTTGCTGAAGGCGTTGTATGCCAGTGCCGCGTTCCATCCGTTCGTACCGGCATAGGAAATGCCGGCGTTCACCATGATATTGGATTGCCCCTGAAGCGGCCGGTTCAGCGTGGTGGAATTATTCCGGATCCGCACGCCGTTGAAGAGGGTGATCATCTCGTCGGCCTGGACTTCCGACAGGCTGAGCGTGGTATTGAATATCAGCATCACCCGTCCTTTGGAGGGATCGAGGATCTTCAGGTCATTGCGAATATCGATCTCCAGGCCCTGCGTATTTGCGTACAGGGCGTTCTGATAGGTCAGGTACGATTCATCCGCGGTCTCTATCTGGGAAATTTCGATCGGGTTAACGAATTTCTTTAAGAACACGCCTACGGCAAGCAGCTCTCCCGCTCCGTGAAACCACTCATAGCGGATATCGTAATTGTAAATGTCCGTGGTCTTAAGATACGGATATCCCACAATGGCGCTGCCTCCGTAGAATTGCTGGAATTCAAACGGCGCTATTTCGCGAAATTCGGCACGAGCAACGGTTTTACTGTAGGACATCCTCAGTTTCATGGCTTCGCTCATATCGTATTGCAGATTGAGACTTGGCAATATCTCGTGTTCATTGATCTCGGCCTCTACGGGAGTAAGTCCGTTATCGATCAGCGGACTGGTGTATTGTCTTCCCGTTACCGGGTTGTAGGGGATCAGGTTCAGGTAATAGTATTCATAGCGGAACCCGCCGATAAAGCGAAAGCGGTTAAGAACGTCCCAGGTGTTAAAACCAAGCGGTATCTCGGTCATCAGGTATCCCGCCGGGATGAATTCGTTCGCCCAATAAGCATTCCGGGATGCCACGTCGGTGGATTCCAGGAGGATCAGTCCTTCTTCATCGGGAGAACCGACAAAGTTGGAATCCCGAAAGACGGCCCCGAAATCGTTGCCATTTACGCGGATCAGATCTGCCGGCCATGCACCGCCGGAGTATTCATGATAAAAACTTCTCTTACCGAAATTTCGGTCCTTGTATTGAATGCGTCCGCCGGCCTTGATCTGATAGCGCTCGCCGAAACGATCGTTCAGCGACATCTTGTAATTGACGTCAATATTCGCATTTCTGTCATACCCGTCGGTGAAATAGCGCTGGCCGGCCTTTGCGCTTGAACGGGCGATCTCATAATAATTGCCCGCGGCAATATATTTGTAATTGTGGCTCTTGACGTCCGGTTCGCTCAGAAACGAGATACCGGCATTCCCGGCCCATTCCAGACGGCTGTTCAAACGATCCTCAAAGGCATGTTCTGCGCTAAGGGTGGCGTTGAGAATGCTTTTTTCGACAAAATATTCCCGGATATAGATCCCGTCCTCATCCAGGTTGGGCGTTCGGCCCTGCCCGAAGGTCAGCGAGGACTCGGAGTTATGCGTATAGAGCCCGTATAATTTTATTTTATGCCGGTTGTATAGTTTGAAACCGGTCGATCCGCTGAGGCTCATGTTGGTGGTATATCCGCTTTTTCGGTTGCTGATGTCCGTGCGCGAAAGGATATCCGTGTCGGAAACGGCATAGCGCCGGTACAGTTCTTCTTTGTAACTGTACCCGTTGGAAAAATTTGCGTTGGCATAGAACCCGTATTCAAAATCCGGAGAAAGTATATAGCGGTTCCCGAAGTTGATGCCTGCAGACAAGGGCTGGCCGATGGTCGCGGAACGCACGCTGAAATCCGTATTGAAACTTTTACCGTATTCCCCAAGCTGCTCCTTCCACTCTCCGTAGGAATATCCCGGAAGCGGTGACCATTCGCTTACCATTTGTTCCGAAGGAATGATCGACGGGAGCGCCCGCGTTCCGTCGTCATAGCCG
>JAFGVT010000010.1 GCA_016937825.1 Fidelibacterota bacterium
TCAAAAACAAATTTATCCGCTTTTTCCAGGATCAATCCCTTTTCCCGGCCAAGATGGGCGAGAAAGGACACCCCCTTAACGACAAAGATCAGAAGATCCTGAAGATTCGACACCTCGTCGGTCTTGCCGCAAACGCCGACGGCGGTACAGCCCGTTCCTTTTGCGGTTTCCTGGCACTGACAACAGAACATACCCATGATTCGCTCCTTTGTTTTCTGCCCGGCTGAAGGCCGGCAGGTTAAATTCTCATCGCAATATAAAGGATAAGTATTATATTTGTCTGTAACATATGTTACCGCAACGGTTCTTTTTTTGGAGGAAACGTGACAACCTATGAACTGCTTGCACGGAACGACCTGTTCCGGGGGCTGGAGGGCCCCGAGGTCCGCGCCCTGCTTGAGGAAATCAGCTATCAGCGGAACATCTATCAAAAAGGCGACACGATCGTCCGCGACGGAGAGCCGGTGACGGGGCAGTATATTCTGTTGCGGGGAAGCGTTCGCGGCGAAATGGTCAACTATTCCGGAAAAGTCATCAAGATCGAAGATGTGGAAGGAAATCAGCTCCTGGCGCCTGCCTTCCTGTTCGGGCAGGACACCTGCTACCCGGTCGACGTGATCGCAAACCGGGAATCGGAATGCATCTATTTCAACAAAATTTCTTTTATCCGATTGCTGCAAATGAACAAAACGGTCCTGACGAACCATCTGAACATCATGAGCGGACGCGCCCAGTTCCTTTCCGAAAAGATCAAATTCCTTTCTTTTCAGACGATCAAGGGAAAAATCGCCCACTATCTGCTCAAGCAGGCGCAGAGAAAAAACACCCTTACGGTCGAACTGCCCTACTCGCACGAAAAATTAGCGGACCTCTTTGGCGTAACCCGTCCCTCGCTGACCCGGGAATTGCGGGAGCTGGATAAGGAAAAGATCATCAGCGCCCGGGGCCGGAGCATACGAATCCTCGATAAAACCCGCCTTTCCCGCCTTGTTCAGTAGAGTTTTTTCACGTCAAAATTCGCGGTAACCCTGACCGCCGAAAAAGCGAATGTGACGCCCGTCACACCCCCGGATATACGCTGTGATTTTGCCGGAAATGCGGTTAAATTTTCACATGGACAAGGAAACGAACTACTGTCCCGCCTTCGGTTCATACCTCGAACTGTTCGAGCCCCGCGAGCCCTATGTGCCGGAACTTCGCCTGCAGCATGCCTGGAAACGCACGCTCTGGAAAACGCCGCGGCTGTCCGAAGAGGGAGAGGACATACGCATTCTCTGCCCGGGCCGCCACAACAACAGCGACGGTCCCGATTTTATCGGTGCGCGCGTTTTGCTCGGGGGGAAATTGCTCAACGGCGACATCGAGGTGCACCACCATGCCGTGGACTGGTATGCCCACGGACATCATCGCGACGAACGATATGACGCCTGTGTCCTGCATGTCGTATTTCATCCCGCGAAGGGAAGGTCCCGGTCACGCTGCAAATGCGGACGCACCATTCCTATCTGCCATATTCCCCTGGAAGAAGCGCTTGAGGTCGTGCCGGGATCGTCCTGTGCGGTTTTCCGCGCGGAAAAGGAAAGCTATTTTGCCGTTCTGATGGAGAACGGATGGAAACGGGTGGACGCGAAGGTCCGTTATTTCTATGAGAACCGCCGGCGTTTTCCCTGGGATGTGATGCTGTATTGGGGTGTGTTCAAGGCCTGCGGATACCGCTACAATGAAGCAAACATGGTAGCGCTGTTCATGCGCTTCCCCTGGGAAGATTATTGTTATGAACGCCTGGCGCCGGAAAAAATATCGCCCTTGCTGCGATCGTTGGCGGGATTTGAGGGAAATAAGCAAGAAAAAGATACGATTCGCTGGACCCGCTCCCGCACGCGGCCGGCCCATTTCCCCGAAGCGAGGACGGCCTGGCTGGGCGCACTTTTAACACGCAACTACGGGCGGCAGGTTTCCCTCGAGCTTTACCGTATTTTGTGGGAGTGCGGAACGGTCAGCGACGTGAGAGACTGTTTTTTCGACATGGAAGGAATGCTTCTCCCCGCGCACTATGATCCCCATATCCGGCAATGGGAAAGCGCGGACATCGTCACGCCCGGAAGCGCGCTGCAACAGGAAATGCTTCTGAATACGATCCTGCCCCTGCTTGAGGCGATCCGGTTAGAACGGGGGGACGAGGCCCCGGCACGTCAAATGATCCGCGACTATATCTCATCTGCCCGTTTGCAGAAAAGCTACGGTGTGGCGCAAACCTTTCACCGGGAACATGCGGTCGACATGAAAGACAAACGCACCCGCAGCTGGCTGATCGCGCAGGGGGTTCTGCATGTTCAGGATCAATTTTGCTCGCAGGACGGACAGGCACGCTGCCCCGTTTGCCTGCTTGGGAAAAACACACCCGCTAAGTGAAACGGCATTTTTTCATGGTTTCAATACGTAAATAATCGTACATTGAAGCCAATGAAAAATATTTACAAAATATCCGAATGGACACAACTCCAAGCCCTCGTGCGCGAATGGAAGGAATCCGGCAAGCAGATCGTTTTTTCCAACGGATGCTTTGACGTCCTACACCCCGGGCACACCGCGCTGCTGGACTTCGCGCGAAAACAGGGCGACAGACTTATCATCGGGATCAACAGCGACCGCGGCGTCCGCGCCCTCAAAGGCGAAAACCGGCCCGTGTATCCGGAAATGATCCGGGCGAAAACCCTGCTGGCGTGCGGAAATGTCGACGCCGTTGTGATCTTTGACGAGGCAACTCCCCTGAAGATCGTCGGCGCCCTGATGCCGGACGTGCTTGTCAAGGGCGGAGATTATCGTTTGGAGACGATCGTCGGCGCCCGTGAAGTTCTTGCGAACGGAGGAAAGGTTCTGGTTTTCCCCCGCATTCCCGGGCATTCGACAAGCAAGCTTCTTTCGGACATGCGGAAAAAACATGAAACAAAACAAGCTTAAAGGTGTTCTCACCATGATGAAAAAACATTTTATATATAAAGCATGTCTTGCTGCGGCCATCCTGACAGCCGGAGCTTCAGGGCTACGGGCAGAGAACATTCTGAAGATCCTTGAAGGATACGGCCGCGATTCGATCGCCACCTTTTCCACGCAGAACGGGCAGGCGGAAGCCGCACGTCTGTTCAACCTGCTGCTTGAACCTGACGGAAAGGTCGTGGCGGAAAAAGCCGAGCAATACCTCAGCACGGCGGGATCTTCCCTGATCCGCTCCTACTTGTGCGTAATGCTTGCGGATTATACATTTGTCAACAACGGTTTCGACAGCGGCCTGCGTTATCTTAAGCGTGCGGTCGATGAACACGATCCCATCCGGAACGACAGCTATTACCGTCTGGTGCTGGGGCGTGCGCAAATGCTGATCGAGGAGTCCCCGGGAAAGACCGCGGAACACAAAACCACCGTACTTTCCGAATATAA
>JAFGVT010000057.1 GCA_016937825.1 Fidelibacterota bacterium
GATCCCGCCCTGCATTCACGTGCTCTGGAACGACTGCAGTGGATCGAAAAGACCTGGGAATTCCGGAACACCGATCCGCTGCGTCCCGCCGTCATCCGGACCATCCGCCGTATATTCGGCAAGCTGGAAGCGGCGCATTGTCACATTGCGCATATCAAGTTCCTGGTTCGGACATCCGACAATAAAACCTATAAGATCAGCCGTACCGCTTTTCATGAGCCGGATTGGGAAAACGCGCTTGACGGCCTGCAGGGCGTTTCCGCCACCCTGCTCATGAATGCCCGCATCCAGTCCGACGAGGACCTTTCGCATCTCTTTGCATAAATGATTTTTATTTTCCTATTCAAATTAAAAATTATTACATTAGCGGCTGAAAGTTTAAGGAGAACATGTTGATGTACAAGCGTATGATCACTTTTATGACGGTTTGTTTATCCCTGATATATGCCGAAGAAGGCATGTGGCTGATGTCCCAGATCAACGACCTTGATCTTTCGGACAAGGGGTTCAAAATTACCGCCGATTCCATTTATCAAACCGGCAAACCCGGTCTTTACAACGCCATCGTATGGCTGGGCGGCTGTTCCGCTTCTTTCGTTTCCCCCGACGGACTGCTGCTCACCAACCATCACTGCGCCTATGCCGGGCTGCACCGCGCATCCGCACTGGACAGCGTCGATTATATCCGCGACGGCTTTATTGCGGCAAATCAGGGAGAAGAACTTCCCGCACCGGGCCAGTTCGCCTACGTGCTCACCGCCATTGACGATGTGACGAAAGATGTCCTCAAGGCCGCCCGCTACGCCGGCGATCTGACCGAGCGTGAAAAGCTCATGGATAAGAAATGCACGCAGATCGTCGAGGAAACGGAGGCCGATCGCGACGATATCCATTGCGAGGTCGTAAAACTCTTTGAAGGAAGCGAATACCGCAAATACGTATTCACCAAATATCAGGACGTCCGCATCGTCTATGCGCCGCCCGCCGCCATCGGCAAATACGGCGGCGACACGGACAACTGGATGTGGCCCCGTCATACGGGCGATTTCACCTTTCTCCGGGTCTATCAGGGACCTGACGGCACTGCGGCGAAATACGCCCCCGAGAACATTCCCCTGTCCACCCCCGTTTGGCTGAAGGTCGCGCAGCAGGATCTTTCGGACGGCGATCCTGCCTTCATTATCGGCTTCCCCGGCACGACCACGCGCTACCGCACGGCGAACGACGTCGAATACACCCTGCATAAACACTATATCCCCATGATCAAAAAATACCGTGACCTGCTTGACATCATGGACAAGGTCACCCTTGACGACCCCGAATCCGCGATACGGCTTGCCAACCTCAACGCCGGCATCAACAATGTCATGAAAAAGTACCAGGGGAACGTCGACGGGATGCTGGGAACCCATTTTATTGAGAACAAGCGGCGTGAAGAAGAAGAAATCGAGCGTTATGTCAACGCCGACAAAAAGCGCTTCAAGCGTTACGGGGATATTTTCGAAGGCATGTCGGAACTGACCGGCGAACGCGAGGCCTTTCACGCTTCCGACGAGATCCTGGATGCCTTCGGTTATTACAGCGGCATTCTTTACTATCTGGCCGATTACGCCTACGAAGTCGCGCGGGAACGCGCCAAGCCCGAAGCGGACCGCGATCCGGATTTTTCGGAAAAACGCATCCGGGAATTCGTGGAACAGCTCCCGAACCGCTATCTGGGCTATGTCGAGGCCTACGACAAGGCGGCGCTGACCTATACCCTTGAACATGCCCGCAGCGCTCCCGCGGGTTTCAATTATTTCCAATTGCCCGAAAATCCCGCCGCCTGGGTGGAATCGGCCTATCGCGGCACCAAACTCAAAGATGTCGCCTACATGCAGCGTTTATTCGGCATGAGAGCCTCTCAGATCGAAGAACTCAGCGACCCCCTGGTTCGCATGGCCGTTTCCCTTTACGCCCCGAAATTCGAGAAAAAAGAGCGCCTGCGCAACTGGAACGCCCGCATGAACGATCTGCGCATGCGCTATATCGAACTTTTGCGCAGCTATCGCGGAACGCCCCTGTACCCGGATGCCACCGGCACGATCCGTTTTACCTACGGAACCGTCAAGGGCTACACGCCGCGCGATGCGGTATGGTATAAACCCTTCACCACGCTGTCCGGCGTGATCGCCAAGCATACCGGCGAAGAACCTTTCAATGCCCCGGATGCGTTGATCGCCGCCTGCCGTCAGGGAGATACCGGCAACTGGACCGACCCCGAACTGGGTGACGTGCCTTCCTGCTTCCTGATGACCGGGGATATTACCGGCGGGAACAGCGGTTCGGCGGTCATGAACCGGAACGGCGAGCTTATCGGCCTGGCCTTCGACGGCAACTACGAGGCCATGACCAGCGACTGGATGTTCCTTGAGGAGATCCAGCGCACGATCGCAGTGGACATCCGTTATGTCCTCTTCATCACGCAAAAGGTCGCGAAGGCCCAGTGGATCCTGGATGAAATGAAGATCGGCCTTTAGGCGACGGCCTTTTTGAAAGAAAACCGAAAACCCTTTCCGCTGAATCGTGAAAGGGTTTTTTTATGCTTCGAAATATAAGGAGATGGATCCGGAAAAATGCCGGCCGCGTCCTGATCGCCGGCACCCCGCTTCGTCACTTACTGCTTAAGGTGTCTTCGGGAGAGGGGTTCCTGTCTCCGGGCGGTGCAAATTGAACCTTAACGGTATCCAGCGCGTCTCCCATGGCATAGACCGAATCGATATAGTCCAGCAATTTCTCCGGATCGGACGACACGTTGGTCATCAGGTAGACCATGACCATTTTATAGGCGGTCGCGCTGTTTTTGTACAGCGAGCGCTTTGTCATGACCGTTGAGGCC
>JAFGVT010000058.1 GCA_016937825.1 Fidelibacterota bacterium
AAACGACTTGCACGCATTGCAAACAGATAAGTTACTATCTTGTTTGAATCATAAAACCCGGCCGTTTGGCCGGGTTTTTTATTGTCATATTTTTTAATGCGCTTAGTTGTCCGCGGGTGAAATGTCCACGCTGAGGGTGATCTTTTCGTCCGAACGGGGCGCGATCCTGAGCTTCCAGAAAAAATTCAGCACCACGTTCTGAAATATGTTCTCAATGCCGTCGGGCGAAAGCACCGGGATGATATTGGGATAGGTCATGACCCTTGCGGGTTCCTTCACCGTGATGGCGATCCGGTAATTGTCGGCCGTGTTCTCGATGACCAGTTCCCTGACATCGTCCGTGTCGGAAACGCATTCCAGGGTCCTGTTCTTCAGTTCGTCCGGCCTGGAGTAAAAGCGTTTTTCCCACTCTCCCCCGTTGACCGAAAAATTGAATTCCGGACCGAACCAGAAATCGATCGGGGCGATCCCGTTGTTCTTGATCTGGTAATCGACCTTGAAGCCGTTCTGCGTAAACGTGATCGTCTTGCAGAGATGCGCCCGCTGCCAGTTGATCCATCCGTTCCGTGAAAAACGGACGCAATCCGTATGAACGGTATTCTTGACCTCCACGGCTTCGTTCATGAAATCGCTGGCGTCCTCGATCGTCTGCTCACGCACCAAATCCACGTCAATGTCTTTATCGTAATAGCGTTCGATCAGGGAATAGCGCGGATATTTGTCATACGAGGGCTTGATATCCATCTCGTCATGAAATAATTCGGGATAGCAGGCAATGGTGTTGCAGAGGTTCACGGCGGAAGGCTTGTAATCCAGCTCTTCCAGTCCTCCCATGATCCGGGAGTCGAAAACCGCACGCAGGTTTTTGGTGATGATCGTGACATCGTTGTATCCGTCCCGGTTGATATCGGTCACCTCGTGGTACACCTGGCCGGAAAGATTGTAAAGATGCTCGTCGATCGCCGTTTCGGCTTTGATAAGATTGCGCCAGGTGACATTCCTCAGATGGGGCAGATAGATCCCCCCGTGCACGCCGTGCCAGTAGGCATCGTGGGATGTCCCGGACCAGAATTGTTTTTTGATCGTGCGGAGGCTTTTGCTCATTTTGCCGGTGTAGCCCAGGGTGTCGATCTTCCGGCTGATCTGGCTCATGCGCTTGTGCATCCAGTTGGATTCGGGATACTTCATCAGAAAACTCCGCCATCCCGTGCCGAATCCGCGCAGCGAGCCGGCCCAGATATCCATCTCGGGATACCCGCCCTCCGTGGGATAACAGATCCCCAGCGGCATGAAATGTTCCCAATAGTTCCGGAAGGTCGTCGTGACGATGGAGGTCTGGTGCTCATTCAGCAGTTCAAAGAAGCGCTGCAGCCATTTCAGATGGGAATCCGAATCGGGATAAACGCCGAACTTCTCGCCGTTCTCCATGAATACCAGCACGTCCTGGTCGTTGTCGGAGACCTGGGACAGGAGATGGTCGATGACCTTTTCGGGAGAAGCGTACGGGATCATTTCCCGCAGGGTCTCGGAAATGGAGAACACACCGGTCGTCCGCCCTTCGGCCTCGGTGTTGAAATAACCCTTGACCGGACATTCGCGGCTGACATGGTGCTCGTCAATGACGGTGTACCTCAGGCCGCTCTCGCAAATGCTGTAAGGCAGGTCCTGGGACCATACGCGTTCCGCCAGCCACATGCCCTCGGCGGCATAGCCGAACTGGTCGCGAAGAAAGGCGTTCATGAGCTTGATCTGGCCGATACGGTCCTTTTCGGGAAGCAGGGTCAGCATCGGCTCATAAAAGGCGCCGGACATCAGTTCGATATTGCCGCGCAGGGTCAGGGTATTGAGGCTGTCGACAAATTCCGGCCGATGCTCGATCAGCCACTCCAGCAGCGGTCCGCTGTAATGGAGGGACGCTGAGATCGCGGGATAGGTTTTGAACAGCTCTAGCAGGGGGCGGTAGGATTTTTCATAGGCACGCTCAAAAACCTCGTTGAAATTTCCGACGGGCTGATGATGATGGAGTGCGAATATGAATTTTATTTTGGACATTTATGAGGGACAAAGGCTGTTCGGCTGAACAGCCTTTGTCTTGTTTATTTGCTTACATTTTTGCCATTTTTTCGAGAAGGTCGACAACGCGAACGCTGTAGGCCCATTCGTTGTCGTACCAGCTGATGACCTTGACCATCGTGCCGTTCGCCATGGTGCAATCGGCGTCAAAGACGGAGGAATGGCTGTTGCCGACGACGTCGACGGAAACGATGGGGTCTTCGCAGTATTCGAGGATCCCTTTCATCTTGCCTTCCGCGGCTTTTTTGATCGCCGCATTGACCTCTTCTTTGGTGACCGCTTTTTCAAGCTCGACCACGAGGTCGACCACGGATCCGTCGGAGGTCGGTACGCGCATGGCCATGCCGTCCAGTTTGCCTTTCAGCGAGGGAATGACCTTTCCGACAGCCGCTGCGGCGCCGGTGGTCGTGGGAATAATGGAAACGGCTGCGGCCCGCGCACGGCGCAGGTCTTTGTGCGGCAGGTCCAGGATCTGCTGATCATTGGTATAGGCATGAACGGTCGTCATCAAGCCTTTGACAATGCCGAATTCGTCGTTCAGGACCTTGGCAACGGGCGCCAGGCAGTTCGTGGTGCAGGACGCGTTCGAAACGATGCGGTCTTCGGGTTTCAGTTCGTTGTCGTTGACGCCCAGAACGATGGTGTTGTCGATCTGATCTTTTGCCGGGACCGTCAGAATGACCTTTTTTGCGCCCGCTTCCAGATGCTTGGCGATCTGCTCGCGTTTGCGGAACACCCCGGTCGCTTCGACGACATAGTCGACGTTCAGTGTTTTCCAGGGAAGCTGTGCGGGATCTTTTTCCGCATAGATCCGGATCTCTTTCCCGTTGACGACAATGGAATTTTCTTTCGAGGAAACCTCGCCGCCGAACTTCCCGTGCACGGAATCATATTTTAACAGATGAGCCAGGGTTTTGGCGTCGGTCAGATCGTTAATGGCGATGACCTCCATGTCCTTTCGCTTCTGTATTTCACGAAATACCAGCCGCCCGATTCTTCCAAACCCATTGATACCTACGCGTACGCTCATTTGAGTCTCCTTTATTTGTTTGTTTTCAAATGTCGTAAAATATATGACGTTTCCAATGCTTTCGCCACATTTTTTTTACATGGCCCCGCTTTTGCGGCGAACTTTTTTAATTGTTTTTTACGCGCTTTTTTGTTATTAATACTCCTGATGAAAACACTCACGCTCACACTGGATCATTTCCATTTTTCAGCCGATATCGGGACGGAGATGCGCCTGATCCGGAACGTGCATCTGGACGTCCAAAACCCCGGGGGGACGCTGCTGCTGACACTGACGGCGCCCATTCTGAACGAACTGAAGCTCGAACTGGACTTTGTGCGCTTTCAGGACGATATCCTGACCCTGCACATCCTCTCCAACCGGAAGATCGCCGACCTTCTGCATCGTTTTCTCGAACGTTTTATGCGGGCGGTCCCCTTCATCGGACTGGCCTACCCCCTGCTGGAGATCGACATGCGGCTTCTCTCCCGGCAGTATTTTCCCCAAACGCGTATCCGGAACATCGCCCTGGTGGACCGGCACTACATTATCGAAACGGAACCGTCTTGAAAAAAATCCTCCTTTCAATCCTGATCCTTCTGGCACTCCTCTCCTGCGCGATCGACATCCCCGATGACGACGATCCCGGCTACCCGCCCTTCAACGGCGGCGACACCCTGGATATCGTGACCTGGAACCTGCAGCTCTTCCCCAAGAACGGGTCCGCCAGCATCGATTATCTCGAAGCGGCGGTCAGGCGGATGAAACCCGATGTGATCGCATTTCAGGAGGTCAGTTCCGAAAGCGCCCTCAGCCAGCTGGCGGGACGGCTTCCGGATTATTCGTATGCCTACGGGACCGGCGGCGACGACTGGCGCCTGGCCTACCTTTACAATCACACCGCGCTAACGCCCGATACGGCGGTCTACGAGATCTACCCCGCTTCCTCGCGTCCTTTTCCCCGCCCGCCCCTGGTCTTTGAACTGACCTGGAACGGCGAACGGACGGTCATTATCGACAATCATTTTAAGGCGAGCGGCAACGGCGTG
>JAFGVT010000059.1 GCA_016937825.1 Fidelibacterota bacterium
CCGATCGCGCATCTTCGTCGAAAAAACTTGGCTCAAGTTTTAATGCAGGTACAGGTATTAAACACAGAAAAAAGCTCCCCCTATCGCCATAATGCCTAAAATACTTGAGGCAAGTTGAGCTTGTTCAACCCCTGACGGGGTTGTAGGAAAGAGGAATGCCGGTTATATTCTTGTTCAACCCCTTGCGGGGTTGTTGGGAAGAGGAAAGTTTAAAGAGGACATTTAATAACACAACTTACATTGTCATCCTGAACCCCGAGCCATCGGGGTGAAGGATCTATTCACAAGGAGGTCCCTCTGTTTCATGAACAGATTCCTCACTGCGTTCGGAATGACAGGAGAAAGAGTGCCTCAAGCTGTGAAGGCTCTCATCCTGATCCCGATGATGCCCGCTCACGTGCTTAAAACAGAACATTAAAAACAAAACCTACATTGTCATCCTGATCCCGATGTAAATCGGGAGAAGGATCTATTCACAAGAAGGATACTCTGTATCATGAATAGATTCCTCACTGCGTTCGGAATGACAGGAGAAAAGGTGCCTCAAGCAGTGAGGCTGTCATCCTGATCCCGATGTTAATCGGGAGAAGGATCTATTCACACACGTGCCTCCGTCCCGGCTCCGGGGTGCCGGAGGAAGCGGGCGGCGAAGCCGGGTCAATTTTCAAGTGTCAATTGAAAAAAAGAATTTCCAATCGCACGCGCATTGCATTATATTTTAGCGCAGAGGAAACCGGCCGCCGGGCCGGTCACGGGTAAGGGCTTATTAAACAAAGGAATTACCATGTTAAAGGCAATATCACCTCTCGACAGCCGCTATTTTAAACGGGTCGAAACGCTTGGCGATTACTTCTCGGAATATGCGCTCATGGGGGCCCGGGTCTGGGTGGAGCTGCAGTACCTGCTTGCCCTGGACAAGACGGGGATCTTCCCGGCGCTCGGCAAGCGCGACATCATGCGGATCGAAAAAATGTCCCTTTCCTTCGATCAGAACGAGTATCTGAAGATCAAGGAGATCGAAGCGACGCTCAATCATGACGTCAAGGCCTGCGAGGTCTACCTCATCGACGAACTGAAACTGCGTCACCCCAATATGATCCATTTCGGACTGACGTCCGAAGACGTCAACAATATCGCTTATACCTTATTACTGAAAAAGTACCGCGAGGAACAGCAGCTGCCCCAGGTCAAAAGCTTGCTGGACCTGCTTTCCGCGCGCATCGCCGAATGGAAGGCGCAGCCCTTCCCGGCCCGCACCCACGGCCAGATGGCCTCCCCGACCACGGCGGGAAAAGAACTGGCGGTCTTCGCCTCGCGCCTCCTGCGGCAGTACCGCGCTTTGAAATCCCTGCGCTTCCGGGCGAAATGCAACGGCGCCACCGGGAATTATTCCGCCTGGAACAGCGCGTCCCCGGCCGTCGACTGGATGCAGTTCGCCAAAAAGTTCCTCGAAACGCTCGACCTGGACATGAACCCCGCCACCACGCAGATCGAGGACCACGATTCCTGGGCGGAGTATTTCTTCATGACGAACATGATCAGTACCATCGTTCTGGACATGAACGAGGATATCTGGACCTATCTGATGCTGGGCTACCTGAAACAGAAGGCGAACGCCGAAGAAGTGGGCTCCTCGACCATGCCCCACAAGGTCAACCCGATCAATTTCGAGAACAGCGAGGGGAACCTGGGCATCTCCCGGGTCCTGCTGGAACACTTTTCCTCGAAACTGCCCCGTTCCCGCCTGCAGCGCGACCTGTCGGACAGCACCGTGGAACGGAATTTCGGTGTGGCGCTCGCCCATGCGTACCTGGGACTGAGCGAAACGATGACCGGATTGAAAAAACTGACCGTCAACGCCGAACTCTGCGAAAGCGAACTGAACGCCTATCCGGAACTGCTGGCGGAACCCATTCAGACGATCCTGCGCCGGGAGGGATTCGAAAATCCCTACAACCTGATGAAAAACCTGACGCGCGGCAATGCCCTGACGGTCGCGAACCTGAACAAGTTCATCGATTCCCTGAAGGTCTCTGAAAGCGTTAGGAAGGAACTGGCCGAACTGAGGACCTTCACCTACACCGGCTTGGCGGAGAAGATCTGCGCCGAGGTGCTGAAAGACTTGAAAAAAGGATAACGACGTGAAGAAGAAATTAACGATCGCCGTGATCGGGTCGGGTGGCAGGGAACATGCCCTGGCCTGGAAGCTCGGCAGGTCTCCGAAGGTTGAAGCACTTGTCCTGATCCCCGGGAACGGGGGAACGGAGCCCAATATCGGCATCGATATCGCCGATATCGAGGCCCTCAAACAATATTGCCTCGGCGCCCGCGTCGATCTCGTGGTGGTCGGCCCGGAAACGCCGCTTTGCGAAGGGATCGTCGACGCTTTCGACGGCACCGGCATCCGGGTGTTCGGTCCGCATAAGGCGGCGGCGCGCCTGGAAGGCTCCAAAATATATTCCAAGAATTTCATGAAAAAATACGGCGTGGCGACGGCGGATTTCGCCGTCTTCGGCGGCGCGGACGATCCCGCTGAGATGATCCGAAGCCATAAGGGGAAAGTGGTCGTAAAGTATGACGGCCTGGCCGCGGGCAAAGGCGTCTATGTCTGTTCTTCCGAAGAGGAAGCCCGGGCAGCCGTGGCGGATATCCGGGCAAAATACGGGGAAAACGCAAACTATCTGATCGAAACGAAACTGCAGGGACAGGAACTGTCCGTGATCGGCATTACCGACGGAAAGTCCATCAACTGCCTGCTTCCCTCCCAGGACCATAAGGCCGCCCTGGACGGCGACAAGGGTCCCAACACCGGCGGCATGGGCGCCTATTGCCCCGCGCCGGCCGCGACCGAAGCGGTCCTGGACGCGATCGACGAAACGATCATCCTGCCCACGCTGAACGGGATCGAGGCGGAAGGGTTCCGCTACCGCGGGGTGATCTATTTCGGCATCATGCTGACCGAAACGGGTCCGAAACTGCTGGAATACAACGTCCGCTTCGGCGACCCCGAGACCGAGGTCATCCTGCCCTCGCTGAAAAGCGACCTGCTGGACCTGATCCTCGCCGCCTTCGACGGCACGCTCGGGGACATTGAACCCGAATTCAGCGAAAACTATTTTGTCGATGTCGTTCTGGCTTCCGGAGGCTATCCAGGCCCTTATGAAAAGAACAAGCTTATAACCGGGATCGCGGACCTGGCGGCGGACACGCTCTGCTTCCATTCCGGCACGAAACGGGAAGGGGAGGCCCTGCTCACCTCGGGCGGCCGCGTCCTGAACATCGTCTGCAACGACAAAGACCTGAAGACCGCGGTCGACACATGCTACCGCGAGATCCGCAAGGTCTCGTTCGATTCCATGTACTGCCGAAAGGATATCGCGCACCGCGCGCTGGGGGAATAATGCCGGACAAGCTGAAAAGGACCTTCCTGAATGTCGCTCTGGCCGTACTGCTCCTGGGGCTCGCCGGGTGCATCGAATACCGGGAAGAGCTGTGGCTGAACGCGGACAATTCCGGAAATCTGGTGTTCGAGATCGGACTGCCGCCGCACACGAGCATCGAGGAGGACGAGATCGGCGAGCTGAGCATCGTTTCCTTTTGCGACTCCGTCCCGGGCATGACCGTGACGGGCAGCGGCACCTTTACGGAAGGGGATATCACCTGGATTCAGGTCAGGGCGGAATTCGAGGACGTGCTGCTGCTGAATCAGGTCCAGAATCAGTGGTTCGGCCGCATTTATATGGAAAACAACGAAGAGAACAACCGAGTGTTCAGGCGCATCATCACCATGAGCGACACCATCAACGTCAACAACGGCACCTTCGGAAAAATGCTGAAATATGCCGCGCTCGGACAGTATTCCTGGATCTACACCCTGCACCTCCCCGACGACATCCATGATTCCAATGCGCCGCTGATGCGGACGGACACCCTGACGAACTCCATCACCTGGGAATATAATTTAGCCTCCCTGATCAATGACCAGAAAGTGCTGACCTGTACCTACCGGCATCGAACCGGGTTCAGGGACTACCTCAATAACCTCTTTAAGAGATAATATGAAAAAGCGGATCGCCATTTTTATCTCGGGACGCGGAAGCAACATGGAAGCCATCATCGGGCAGACGCGGAACGGGATTCTTCGCAACAGTTGCGATATTATCCTGGTCTTTTCGAACGATCC
>JAFGVT010000060.1 GCA_016937825.1 Fidelibacterota bacterium
GAGTATGACAGCTGCGTTTCCGCCATGTCCAGCGCCGCTTTTGCCTGGGAAAGCCCCGCCTTCGCCATATCGCGCTGGGTCAGGATCTGATCCCACTGACTGCGGCTGATCGCGTTCGCGTCAAAGAGCTGTTTCATCCGCTCGTACTCGACCTCAACGTTGGCCGCCTGGCTTTTGGCGCTGAACCAGGCCGCTTCCGCCTGAGCTTTTGCCGTGCGTACCGTGGCATCGCTGATGCGGGCGAGCACCTCGCCTTTCCGCACGTAATCTCCGTTCTCCACGGCGACTTCCATCATGATGTCGGTAAGCTTGGGATAAATGACCACGCTGGGGTTCCCGCCGACATTGCCAAGATACTGTACTTTTTGTGCAATGTATTCCGCCTCGACAGTGCGGACGTTCACGGGCACGATCGTCAGGTCGTTGTTGTCAGCAGCATTGCTGACCGGTATAAGGATCTTCTGAACGCCGGCGAGATAACGGCGGGCTTCGGTTTTGCTGACGTCCGCGGGCAGGTCTTCGGTCAAGGCGCGGATCCCGGAAAGCACCTCGTGATAGTTAATGTCCTTGTCCGCCTTTTTTGCGCCCGGCGCCCCGCAGGACACCAGAACAAGGGCGAGAACAAGAGGAAGTGAAACTGATTTTAAAGAGAAGGTCTTCATGGTCGTCTCCATTACTTGATAAGTAGATCGTTCAGTGATTTTTTAAGGCTTTCAACCGCGATGTTGTATTGAAAGACCGATGCGATATGATTTGAGCGGGCTCCGATGTATCCGCTTTCCGCGGTCATCAGTTCAAGCTGGGTCGCCGAGCCGCTCTCATACAATAATTTCGAGAGCCGCAGCGCTTCCTCCGCCTGGGTCACCACGTCCGCGGTGGCAAGGATATTCGAATAGGCTTCGTTGACCTTGCGGTAAGCCCCGTCCACATCCGTGTAAATATAGTCCTCGATCTGTTCGAACTGGTAGTCCGCCTCCCGCAAGCCGATCGCGGCTTTCTGGATCCCGGCTGCTTTCTTTCCGCCGTTGAACAGGGGAAGGGAAACGCTGAGCGAAACATTGGAACTGCGCAAATGGTTCAGTTCGTCCAGGGCGTCGGCATTTGCCTGCCACTGCACGGTGGACCCGAGCTGCACTTTCGGCAGGATGCCGCTCCAGGCCAGATTGCGCTGGTAGGCGGCCATCTTTTTCTGGGTCTCGGCCATCTGCAGCTCCGGACGCGCCGACATGCTGAGGTTCAGGAGCTCCTCCGGGGCAATGCCTTCGTAGGGATTTGCGATCTGCTCAAGTTCCCCGACGACGGAAACGGCATCCAGGTCCGGATCGTTGATGTAGGTCTTCAAGGCAGTCAAAGCGCTGACTTTCTGGTTCTGCAGCGAGATCAGCTGCGGCTTGTAGGATTCGTAACGGACTTTTGCCTGCAGCACGTCAAGGCGCGTCGCCTTGCCGACGGATTCCCGGGTCAACGCCAGTTCGTAATTCTCGCGGGCGGAATTCAGTCCTCTTTCCGTTGCGTCGATCATGGATTCCAGCATCTGAGACTGATAGTACAGCACGCGGATGGTATGGATGACGGTGTTCACCTGGTCCTGAAGACTGAGTTTGGAAAGGTCCACCGCCGCTGCGGCCATAAGTTGTCCGCTGATGATAGCGCCCCCGGTGAAGACCGGGTAAGACAGCTGAACGCCCGCGGTCGAGTTGAACTGTTTTCCCATGCGAAGTTCGGTCGGCGGGGTCGGACCGTCGCCGTCGAAATCCACGACCATGACGGAGAGTTCGAGATTATCGGTTAACTGGTAAAAGGACGAGATCGTCGGGAAAAAATTCGCCAGGCTTTCTCTGCCGGATGCTTTGGCTTTGCTGAGGGACGCTTCCGACAGCTTGATCTGAAGATTGTGCTCAAGCGCAAGTTTTTCCGCCTCGGCCAGCGTGATGTCGCGGGCGAAAAGTCCCGCCGCGAGCAAGGTCATAAGGATAAGGATCTTTTTCATTTTTTTGCGAAACCTCCCTGTAAAAGCTTCATCAGGTAATCAACCTGTTCTTCATTTGTGAAAGTGATTTCCGCCATATGGCGCATCTTGGGCCCGGTGGTGTGGTGGATCATGCCGCTGATCGCGGAGGTCATCAGGTTGACCGGAATATCGTCGCGCAATTGTCCCTCCCGAATGCCGCCTTCAATGATGGTCCGGACGGCCTCCTGTTGCCGCTTGAAATAAACGTGCAGCATTTTCATGTCCAGCTCCTTGTCAAAGCTTTGCGATACCACCTGCTTGAAAAGCGCGAAGATCTGGGGACTGTCGCTGGAAAAATTGCACATTCCGCGGATCAGCGATTTCAATTTATCCCATATGGGCGCATCTTTTTTGGCGAGATTTTCCAGGCCGATGACGAGGGTGTCAATGGAGTGGGTGATGCACGCGGAGAAGATCTCCTCTTTGCCCGGGAAATGGTAGTAGAGCGCCGGCTTCGTGATATTCAGGGCTTCCGCGATCTCCCGCATGGATGTCCCGTTGTAGCCCTTCACCGAGAAGATCCTCGCGGCGACCTCCAGAATCTTGTTGTGCGTTGTCTCTGTCATGTTGTTTCCTCAAATTCGACTTACTGAACGGAAGGTAAGTTCGAAAGTTCCCATTGTCAAGACAAAATTTTACCGACCGGTCAGTTATTTTTCCATGCCCTGCGCTTAGGGGGCCTCCTCTGAGAATTATCGGTGGTTAAGGGTCCGTGATCATTTAGAATACATGAAGGCGCGAAGCGCCGGCGGGTAAAAACGATGTGACCGGAAGAGATGAAAAATTCGGAAGATGATCAGACGACGGGCGCGTTCAGCCGTGCCTGGAGGTCTTCCAGGAAACGCCCGATGTGCATCCCGTCCATCAGGGCGTGATGGGCGTGAACACCGACGGGTATCAGGCGGCAGCCGTTCGATTCGACCAGTTTCCCGAAGCTCAGAATGGGCACGCCCTCGCTGCGCGGAAGGTCCAGCGGGTGGCTGACGGAGGTAAAGCGTATCCAGGGGAGGATGGAATAGTAGATCGTGTCCGGACGGTCCTTGGAGGCGTCAAGACCGGTTTGCGCCTTAACGCGTGTCATCTCTGTTTCGGCGTCTTTCAGGAAGTCCCCGAAACTGTCCCGATATTCCAGCAGGGCGAATCCAAGTCCGCCGTCGTTGCGCAGAATGGTAGGGGACCCGTGAACGGCATCATAGATCACGGGCGTGTTCTTTTCAAGCCGGGTACGGAATTCGGGAATACCGTTCGCGGCCATAAGGGACAGATAAAAATAATAGAGAAAGAAAGAGACCCTCATGTCCTTTGCCCGGGCATAGGCGGCCGTAACGTCCAGTTCGGTGCAAACCCCGAAATAGGGGTCGCTGTAGCGGATGAAGTGCCGGAACGCGGATGCGCGATCCCAGCGATCGACAGGAATGTTATGTTTCATTTATTAACCGCGGCTTTCGATAAATAGGATTCAAGGGCACCCAGATCCGTTTCCCGCACATCCGCCGGGTGATGACGCAGGGCGCCGGTGTCCTTCAGTCCCGATCCGGTCAGCATCATCACAACGGTGGCCTCCGGACCGATCCTGCCGGACTCGCGGAGTTTTTTGATCGCGCACAGGCTTGTGGCGGAGGCCGGTTCAACAAAATATCCGGATGCCGCAAGCAGTTTTTGCGAAAGCAGGATCTCGTCCTCGGTGACATCTTCCGCCGGCCATCCGAAACGCTTTGCCTTGTCGATGATCTCGTCCCCGCCGGGCGGATTTCCCGTGGTGATCGCTTCCGCAACGGTATGAAAGTCCGAGAACGGGATCACGTGCCGGCTTCCCTGCTTGATCGCGGATACGATCGGACTGTTGTTCCGCGCCTGGACCACGACCATTTTCGGCAGTTCGGCGATGATGCCGGCTTCTTTAAGTTCGGCAAAACCTTTGAAGATCCCACGGATATGACCGCAGGCGGAGGTAGGCACGACGATGTAATCGGGAAGGTTCCCCCGCATCTGTTCGTACAATTCGAAGGCGGTCAGCTTGTAGCCCTCCACCCGCACCGGGCCGTTCCCCGAGACGATCCGGAGCTTCAGCTTCTTTGCCAGTCCCAGCACATGCCGTTTCATGAGCGAATAATCGGCGCCCGTGATCCGAATGGCCATAGCGCCGTGGATCCCGATGGCGGCGATCTTTTCGGGGGGAACAAAGTCCGGGACAAAGACCAGAACGTTCAGTCCGGCGTGTGCGCCGTAGGCGGCAAGTGAATTTCCCATATTTCCGGTCGAGATGGTCGCGGTCACCGTTTCCTTCATTTCGGCGGCCATGGCGACACAGGTCAGGGACCCGCGGTCCTTGAAGCTCCAGGTCGGGTTCTGGGTCTCGTTTTTAAGGTAAAGGTTTTTCAGGCCGCAGAATCCGAGAAGCTTATCGTCCGCCCGGACCAGCGCGGTATTGCCTTCCCCCAGGGA
>JAFGVT010000061.1 GCA_016937825.1 Fidelibacterota bacterium
GGTGGTCCATCTTCGGGACCGTTTCGGTCATTGACCCTGAAACGGATGCCGTAACCGCCACCTATGCTATCGGCGGCATGCCGGGCAGCATCGCGATCGATGAAGCGAACGGTGTCGGATACTGCGGTTCGTGGGGAACGGGCGCCATTGCGTACGATACCGACGACGGTACCGTGATCACCAGCACCTTCGCCGGGCACGGCGGATCGGGGATCATGTTCTTTGACGCTGTCTGGCTTTCCGACTGGGATGCCGACATGGTCTTCAAATACAGTACCGAAGGCACAGCCATCGATTCATTTCTCGTTGGCGATTCACCCTCGGCCCTTGCATTCAGGAACGATCCTCAGGACTAACACTACGACGATGTTCAGAGGGATCTTGACCAAGATCCCTCTGAATATTACATGAAGGAGGACTCACCATGTATAAGGCAACAAGATTTTACGTATTATTTTCTTTACTTCTTTCGGTCATTCTTTTCAGCGGATGCGCTCAGACCGAACAACGCATCGTTTCCTTATCCCCGAGCCAGACCGAGATCGTCTACGACCTGGGTCTGGAAGATTATCTGGTCGGATGGTCGAAATACGACTGCTATCCGCCGGAAGTGCAGGAGCGCAAGGGATGGCTCCCTTATGACGATTACAAATTCGTTTCAATTGAAGATGAATTGCAAAAGGATGTGGCCGTCGTCAGTTATTTTACAAAGATCAATTATGATCTGATCAAAGAGCTTGATCCGACCCTGATACTGGCCATTGACCCGATACAGAAAAAAATGGCCGATTCACTGAAAGTCCTTGGCTACAATGTCCTGTATTTTCACCCGACGACCGTCGAGGAGGTCTGGGAGATGCTGGTCAGCATCGGGGACGAGACCGGCGTGGGCGCGCGGGCGAGACGGCTGACCGAAAAAGCCCGGAAAGAGATGAAAGAGCTTCAGGAGATCACCAGCGCCCTGCCGAAGGTGAAAGTTTATTTTGAGATCAATCACTACGGACCCTATGTGCTCGGATCGGGATCGCCCATGGACCAGCTGCTCGAGATCGCCGGCGGCGTGAATATCTTCAAGGATGTCGAAGGACTGGCCTTCAAGGCGGATCATCAGGACATTATTGACCGGGACCCGGATGTGATCCTGACGCCCTTGTGGCCGCATGCCGGAAGGTACGAGGTCACTACCGTCAGGGAGATCGTTACACGCAAGGGATATGAGAATATCACCGCCGTTAAAAATGACCGGGTTTACCATTATGATTCAAGCTTGCTGAAATGCCCAAGCCTTCGGCAGGTGACCGCCGCCAGGAAACTGGCATATCTTTTGCACCCCTATCATTTCAGGAATCCCGAAAACTCCGTATCTCCCTGGGAACTGGGGAAGATCGATGCAACCTATCCGCCGGAAAAGCCGCTGAAATAGTATTTTTGGAGTAAAAATGAATCACGATTATTGTGTAAAGGATATCGCTCTGAATGCCCAGGGGCAGCAGAAGATCGACTGGGCGGCAAAATGGATGAAGGTCCTGAACCGTCTTGCGGAACGATATGAAAAAGATGGATCGTTCAAGGGCAAGCGCGTCACCCTGTGCATTCATCTGGAAGCCAAGACCGCGTACCTTGCAAGCGTTATCAAGCGGCTTGGGGCCGAAGTGTGGATCACGAGCAGCAACTCGATGTCCACCAAGGATGACGTCTGTGCGGCGCTGGCTGCGCAGGGGATCCATGTGCATGCCATCCATGGCGCGAACCGGAAAACCTTCAATGAGTTCCTGGTCTCCGTCGTTGCCTGCAAACCGCACGTTGTCGTCGACGACGGGGGAGATATCTGTGAATTGCTGCATCAGAATCCCGGGTATGCGGAGAACCTGATGGGCATCTGCGAGGAGACCACGACCGGGGTCCAGCGCCTGAAGGAAAAAGTGAAGAAGGGTATCCTGAAATACCCCGCCTTTGCGATCAATGACGCGCAATCGAAGTATTTGTATGACAACCGTTACGGAACGGGCCAGTCCACCTGGACGGCGATCACCCATCTGACCAATATGACGATCGCCGGCAGGGTCGTGGTCATTGTCGGTTACGGCTGGGTCGGAAGGGGCGTCGCGGTCCGCGCGGCGGGTCTCGGCGCCGAAGTGATCATCACGGAGATCAATCCCTGGAAGGCCATGGAAGCCCGCATGGACGGATTCCAGGTCATGCCCATCGAAGATGCCGCCCCGCGGGGAGATTTCTTTGTGACCGCGACCGGCGAGGATGACGTCATCCGTTTGGAACATGTCGAGAACATGAAGGACGGGGCCTTTCTTTCCAATGCGGGACATTTCGGGTATGAGATCGCCGTCCCCGACCTCTACAGCAAGGCGATATCCGTAAACACCGTCCGTGAGAATATTGAAGAGATCATCTTCGCGAACGGGAAGAAGGTCTACCTCCTGTCCAAAGGCGATATCATCAATATCGCCGGCGGACTGGGTCACCCGGTGGAGATCCTGGACATTTCGTTTTCTCTGCAGCTGGCATCCATCCACCATGTGCTCAACAGCCGTTATACGGAAGGGAAATTATACAACGTGCCGGCTGAGATCGATGAAATGGTCATCCGGGAGAAAATGCTTGTCGAGAACATCCGGATCGATGAAGACAGGAAAGGAGTGCTTAAACGGTGAAACTAACAGGAATCTTAGGGATCATGGTCCTGCTGCTTCTGGCATGGGCCTTTTCCAAAGACAGAAGGGTGATCAACTGGCGGGTGGTCGGATGGGGCCTGGGCTTGCAGGTGCTGTTCGCCCTCTTTATCTTTGTCGTGCCGGCAGGCGCAAAGATCTTCCTGTTCATTAACAGGATCGTTCTCAGCGTGCTGTCCTGCGCCTCCACGGGAACCGAGTTCGTTTTCGGCGCCTTGTCCATCGGACCCGGGAATCCGGGATCCCTGGGGTACTTCTTCGCATTTCAGGCGATGCCGTCGATCATTTTCTTTGCAGCGCTTGTGGGTCTCTTGTATCATCTTGGGATCATGCAGGTCGTGATCAAAGGCTTTGCCTGGGTTTTCACGAAACTGATGCGCATCTCCGGCGCGGAATCCCTGAGCGCATCCTCGAACATCTTCGTCGGCGTGGAATCCTCCCTGATCATCAAACCTTACCTCAAGAACATGACGAGATCGGAGCTGAATACCGTGCTGACGGTCGGTATGGCCACGGTCGCCTCCAGCATGCTGGCGGTCTATATCATGGTCCTTCACAATCACTTTCCGACGATCGCCGGGCACCTTGTGTCCGCGTCGATCATGAACGCTCCGGCCGCCATCGTGATCTCGAAATTGCTGTATCCCGAAAAGGAAAAGCCCGAAACGCTCGGACTGAAGATCACGCCGCAGTTTGATAAAAAGAGCAGTATGTTCGAGACCATCCTGGACAGCGCCCAATCCGGGGTCAAGCTGATCGTGGGCATCGTGGCCATGCTGCTGGCTTTTCTGGGACTGGTCGCCTTGCTGGATAAGATCATGATCCTGCTGGGATCCCCCGTCAACGGGCTTTTTAATGCCAATATCGATTTCAGCCTTAAGGGACTGCTGGGCTACCTGTTCTATCCGATCACCTGGCTGATCGGCATTCCGGGACCGGATGTCGGCGCTATTTCCAGGATCATCGGGGAGCGCGTCATTCTTTCCGAAGTGACGGCCTTCCAGGATCTTGCGCTTGTGATCGCTAACGGCGCCATCTCGGCGCGTTCAGCGGTCATCACCACCTATGCGCTGACCGGATTCGCCCATATCGCTTCCGTGGCGATCTTTGTCGGCGGCTACGCAGCCCTTGCGCCCTCAAGGGCGAAAGATCTATCCCAACTGGGATTCAGGGCGCTCCTGGGAGCTACGCTTGCTACGCTTTTATCCGCTTCCGTAGCCGGCCTTTTCTTTCAGAATGTCTCGATCCTGGCAATGTAAATTAAAAAAGGAAAACTTATGACCGGATTCGTGCTGTTAGCGATGCTTTCGGGCGTGTGTTTCGCCATTATCGGCGTGATGATGCGCCTCGGACAATCCAAAAACGTGGTTCCCCTTCATATTTCCATGTGCATGGGACTTGCGGGGGCGATCTATTTCGGTTTTCAGATCGACTGGGCGAACTGGGATGTGCCCGCTTATGTCATCATCATGGCATTATGCGGTACGACCGGCTTGATCGCCTCGATGATCTTCACGAAAATGTCCCTGAAACGCGGGCCGCTGTCGCCCTTATGGACCGCGACAAACCTTACCTTTATCGTCGTGACCGTCTATGCCGCCCTGATGTTCGCCGAAAAGATCGGCCTGATGCAGGGACTGGCGCTGCTGTTCGGGATCGTCTGCGTGATCTTTGCGGCCAACCTCGGCGATATGCCGAAGAGCGAGGGCAAGGATGATAAAAAGCCCCTGAAAATGAAGGTGGAATATGCCCTTCTGCTCTTCCTGGTCCTGGTCGGCAACAGTTTTTCATTTCTGGTGATCAAGGACCTGGGAACACGCCTGATGCCGGATACCGCCACGCCCTACATTGTCCTTTATCGCCCGCACATGTACTTTATCATGTACTTGAGCATGGCGCTCGTCTCCTTCATTATTGTGAAATTCATTGACAAAAGCAAACCGGTAAGCTACAAATGGGTATGGGGACTCGGTGCTCTGGCCGCCGCCGGTTCGATCAGCGGCATGGTCATGCTGAGCTCGGTCGTTGACAAACTGCCGGCCTCCGTGGTCTTTACGCTGAACTCGATCTGCTGCATTCTGGTCGGGTGCATCATCTCGGTGATCGCCTTCAAAGAAAAGATCAA
>JAFGVT010000062.1 GCA_016937825.1 Fidelibacterota bacterium
GGAGTGGAGAAGGTTTTATGCAAATTGATATGCGTAATGTCAAAACCCATGTCCGCCGGCTTGACGATCCCGAGCAGAGCGTTCATGTTCGCGCCATCCATGTACATCAGTCCGTCGACACCGTGCACCAGTTCGGAAAGGGTCCGGACGTTCGTTTCAAAGATCCCCAGGGTGTTGGGGTTGGTCAGCATGAAGCCGGCGACCTCGTCGTTGAGCTTGGACTTCAGGTCTTCCAGATCGACCAGCCCTTCGGACGTGGACGCGACCGTGACGGCCTTGTACCCGCCGAGATGCACGGAGGCCGGGTTTGTGCCGTGAGCGGAATCCGGGATCAGGACCGTGGTCTTGTGATTCCCTTTGATCCGGTGATACTGCCGCATGATCATGACTCCGGTCAGTTCTCCGTGAGATCCGGCGGCGGGCTGAAGCGTAAAATGTTCCATGCCGGTGATGGCGCAGAGGTACTTTTCTACGTCATGATAGATCTTAAGCGCGGACTGCAGGGTTTCTTCCCGCTGCAGGGGATGCAATTCGGACAGATCGGGATGGGCGGCGACCGCTTCATTGATCTTGGGATTATATTTCATCGTGCAGGAGCCCAGAGGGTAAAAACCCTTGTCCACGTGATGGTTCAGGGTGGATAGATTGACATAATGCCGGACGACTTCCGGTTCGCTGACCTCGGGGAGATTCCCCTTTGTCTCCCGTAAAAGAGAAGCGGGGATCAGTGTCTCAAGCGCTTGTTCGGGAACATCGCAGGCGGGAAGGCTGACGCTTTGCTTCCCTTCCGCGGAACGTTCGATCAACAGTTTTCTGTCCATCTTGTCTGTCCTTATCGTTTTTCAGAACAAAAAGTTATTAAAATATTTTTCAGTATCAAAATGCTTTCGCAGAATCCTTTTCGAACCGGTCGATCCTTTCGGGTCACATGGCGGAGCGGCATACTTCTTAAAAAGAAAAATAAAAATGTTTACAAAAGGCCCGGCCAAGCGGCCGTTCCATCAGATTGTTCAAAAATGAAGGAAAGGTCACTCTTCTGTTTTTTCATACAGCATATTTTCGTATTATAGTGCGAAACATGGAGATATGGATGAAGCGACTTTTTTCAACGATCTTAATATTTTTAATGAGCTCAACCTTGTCGGCAGTTCCCGCCAGCCCGGAACCCGCTCTGATCCGCTATCTCGACGGCCGCACCCTGACGGTGACCCTGCGCGGGGACGAAACCCGTTCCTGGCACGAAACCGAAGACGGCCTTCATGTCATGAAAAACGCCTCCGGGATATTCGAATATGTTCAGGCGGCCAAGGACGGAACGATTAAGACCTCCGGCGTGCGTGCACATGCGCCTGCGGAACGCAGCAAAGAAGAACGGACCTATATTTCCACCCTGCCGGAAAAGATCGTGTATCCGGCAAGCGTCCCGCCGCCGACGGTCCTGCAGGCACCGGCGGACGGACCCTTTGATCAGACGGATTTCCCGACGCTGGGCGCAAAGAAATTTCTCCTGATCCTGGCGCAGTTCACCGACGTGACCTTCACGCACCGGCCCGACGATTTCGACAGCCTGATGAATGCAAAGGACTATACCTACAACAGTGCCTACGGTTCGGTGAACGCCTACTACAAGGCCACCTCCTTTGACCGCTTCGACCCGCATTTCGATGTGGTCGGTCCGGTCACGCTTTCCCAGGGCTACGCCTATTACGGCGCGAACGACGACGGGAATATCCAGCAGTTCGTGGCGGAAGCCATCACGCTTGCCGACCCGCTTGTGAATTACGCGGAGTATGACAACGACGACGACGGTACCGTCGACAATATTTACATCATCTATGCCGGTTACGGCGAATGCTTCAGCGGCGCCGACCCCAACACGATCTGGCCGCACCGTTCGGCATATTATACCGGCACCTTGTACAAGGACGGGAAATATTTCTGGGATTATTCCACCTCCATGGAATTTTACGGCACCTCCGGAACGACCCGGACCAGCATCGGGGTCGTCTGCCATGAATTCGGGCATGTCTGCGGACTTCCGGATTTTTACGATACCGATTACGGCGAAAGCGGGGGTGATTGCGGGGGACTGGGAAGCTGGGATGCCATGGCCGGCGGTTCTTGGAACGATGCGGGGAAACGACCGCCCCTCTTTAACGCCTGGTCGCGCATGTACCTGAAATGGGCCGAACCGCTTGAATTGGGCGGCGTAAGCCACGTGACCCTTAACCCTGCGCACAGCCACAATGAAACGCGCTATTTTTTCTCATCGACCAGCGATGAGTTCTTCATGATGGAAAACCGTCAGAAGGTCGGCTGGGATGCCGCCATTCCGGGGCACGGACTGTTGATCTTCCATGTCGACAGCCAGTACGGGAACGCCTGGAACAATAACAGCCTCAACTGCAACCCCTATCATCAGGCTTTCGACCTTGAAGAGGCGGACGGTCTCGGCAATATCACGGGATCCTACATCAATTCCGGAGATCCTTTCCCGGGGAGCACGGGCAAGACGGAATTTCTCGACAGCGGCACGCCCAATGCGCTTGACTGGGCAGGTCAGCCCAGCCGCAGTCCGATCCGGAACATCGCGGAAAACGCCGGCGTGATCTCCTTCAATTTCGGCGATACGCGGGTGGAAGCGCCGGCAAACATTGAGGCGACCGCCTTCGGTTATGATTCCGTGCGGATATCCTGGTCCCTGAACAGCACTGCGGATTCCGTGATCATGATATGGTCAACAAGCAACGGTATCGGATACCCCGACAATTTGACGCAATACCGGGTAGGTGAAAGCGCGGCAGGGGGCACGGTAATTTATAAAGGGATCGATTCGGTCTTATATCACACCGGTCTGGCTCCCGGCACAACACACTATTACAGCCTTTTCGCTTTCAACGACAGCGCCTACACGTATTCCGACAAGATCAGCGCTTCCGCCGTCACGGCCTCACCGCCATTCTATGCGACCGACTTTGCGGACGGTCTTCCGGAAGGATGGATCATTTTCGACCGCTACGGGACCGGAACTTTTTCAACCGAAAATCCCGAGAACCGCACCTTCGGTGCCAGCACGGCCGGGAACGGGTTCATGATCATGGACAGCGAACACGCGGGAGCCGTCTCCCTGATCGATGCCGAACTGATCACGCAATCCTATAATTTCGGACTGAGCCGCTCCGTCCTGCTCCATTTTGAACACAAGCTCGAGATCACCGCTATTACGCTGGCGCGGATACTGTACACCGTCAACAACGGAACGACCTGGTACGAGGCGCGGCGATGGACCGCGAACACGGCCGATCCCGAGATCGTCGACATCGACCTGAGCGCCGAAGTCGCAGGTTTCCGAGACGTGAAATTCAAATTCAATTACCGCGGTACCAATGAAAAATATTGGTGCATCGATGATTTCCAGATCAGTTCGGCGCTGGATACCGGCCTGGCGGCGGGCTTCCATACGGCCCGGACCGCCGGATCCAAACCGCTGACCGTTCATTTTATGAACACAACGGTTTCGAAACCCGACACGGCCGACACCTATATCTGGGAATTCGGCGACGACGGCAATTTCTATTATGATAAAGAGCCGGTTCACACCTATCTGAGTTCAGGGATCTATTCCGTTTCCCTGACCGTGAACAAAGGGGAAAGCCAATCCCTGTGCAGCAAAGAGAATTATATCCGCGTCGTCAATGACGCGCCGGTCGCGGCGGGAGACAGAGATACCCTGGACGTACGGAAAAATGCCGCGACGGTATTTGATCTGAACACTCTGTTCAGCGACCCCAACGGCGATCCGCTGACCTTCAGCTGGAGCGGCAACAGCGAGAACCTGAGCATTACGGCGCAAAGCGATTCGCTTGTGGAGATCCGGCCGGCCGCCGATTATCTCGGCACTGAGACCGTGACCTTTGTGGCGGAAGACAATGAAGGGGACACCGTTTCACGTGCTTTGGACATCTGGGTAAGCGAGACGGGGATCGATATCGGCGTGCCTGCGGAGTTCATCTGTGAACAGAACTACCCGAATCCCTTCAATCCCGCAACCACGATCCGGTATCAGCTGCCCGAATCCCGGAAGGTTTCCCTGACGGTGTACAGCCTGAACGGAAGCCCGGTCCGGACGCTGGTCGAAGGGGTCCAGGAAGCCGGATATTATACGGTCCGCTTCACCGCCGCCGGCCTGCCCAGCGGTGTCTATCTTTACCGTCTGGTCGCCGGGAAGGATGGAATGACCAAGAAAATGATCCTCATGAAATAATAAGACGCCGGGCATAAAGCAACAAAATAAAGGGGCACATGATTTGTGCCCTTTTTATGTGGGCGATGCATTTTTAAAAAACCTGAAAAAACTTGAGGCAAGTTTTTATTAAAAATCGTGATAAAAATCACATAATGAGCCTCAAATGGAAATAAAATGCTTTTTTGTGTGATGCTGGACACAAATTGATTTATAACTCTTGACAAGACTTGACAAGAGAAGAGATAAAAACTTGGGGCAAGTTTTTAAAAAATAAAAAAAATAAAATCATTCATACTTCTGATCAATTGATCCCGAGAGCGTTTCGCACCCGCTCCACCGTTGCTGAAGCGATCGGGCGGGCTTTTTCGGCCCCTTCTTTCAGGATTCGCTCAATGCGGGACGGATCTTGCATGAAGCGCTCGTATTTTTCACGCATGGGTGCGAGATAGGCGTCCATAGCCTCGAAGAGCTCCTGCTTCGCCTGTCCCCAGCCCATGCCGCCGGCCAGATAGCGTTCGCGGGCGGCCGCCTGCTCTTCGGGAGCAGCAAATAGCTGATACAGACTGAAAAGGTGGGCGTCTTCGGGATTTTTCGGTTCGTCGACGCCCTGACTGTTCGTGACGATCTTCATAACGATCTTGCGGAGCTGTTTGGAGGGGATGAACAGCGGGATGACATTGTCGTAGCTCTTGCTCATCTTGCGTCCGTCCAGGCCTGCGACGACCTGGGTCGTTTCGCTGATGACAGGTTCGGGAACGGTCAGAAGGTCTTTTCCGTAAGCGAAGTTGAGCGACTGCGCGATATCCGCGGCCATTTCCACGTGCTGTTTCTGATCTTTCCCGACGGGGACCAGATTGGTGTTGAAAAGAAGAATATCCGCGGCCATGAGAACGGGGTAAGTGTAAAGGCCCATATTGACGCCCGCGTCCGGGTCGTTCCCCGCCTGGGTGTTCTCCTGAACGCAGGCCTTGTAGGCGTGAGCCCGGTTCATCAGGCCCTTGGATGTGAAGGCCATCAGAATGGTCGTCAGCTCAAAGGTCTCCGGGATGTCGGACTGCCGGTAAAACAGCATGGTGTCGGGATCCAGACCGCAGGCCAGCCAGGTGGCGGCAAGTTTATAGGTGAGCTCCTTGAGTAAAACGGGATCCTTCAGGGTGTTCAGGGCATGATAATCCGCGATAAAATAGCGGGCTTCATAACGAGCCGCCAGTTCGATGGCCGGTTTAATGGCGCCGAAATAATTTCCGATATGAGGAATGCCGGTGGGTTTGATCCCGGTCAGACAGACGTTAGATTTCATGATAGTTCCTTTCCGATAAACATCCTGATCGAATAAATGCCTTCCAGCATGCGGTCAAGTTTTTCAGAATAGTGCGGCGCGGCAGGATCAAAGCTGTTCAGCTTGACCTCGCCGGATGAATGAATGAATTCGGGCGTGTTGCGCATGATCGCGACATGCGTGATGCGCCCTTTGTCGTTCTGAAAGAAGGCCAGGTCGCTGGGTTCGGCTTCGGAGAGTTTGACCGGGTGTTCTTTCAGGACCTTGATCTGCTGGCTGGCGTCCCGTGGAAGCGCGATCCCCGCGAGTCCGAAACAGAGCTGGGTGATCCCGGAACAATCGCAGCCGTTCTCGGTCTTTCCGCCCCAGAAATAGGCCGTGCCCAGCAAACGGGCAGCAAGAGAGAGGATGATCTCGCGCTGGCCGGAGGCCGGCAGAACATCCTGATGCAAAAAGGCGTGTTTCCCGTCCGGCATCAGCACCTCGTAGAGACGGTCCTGTTCACGGAAAAAGGGAAAGGATGCGCCCATGACGGCGACGGCATCGCGCGGGCCGTCAACCCCGGACTGAAAACGGATCGCCAGATGCGGCGTGTGGATCCTGACGTGCGGCAGAGTGCTGATCTGGGACGCCATCGCCTCGCTGAGATCCAGGGTGGAGAAATTTTGCGTCCATCCTTCGTAGCCGTCGGGAAGACGGAGCCGGACCCAGTCTTCGCGGACATCCAGTACCGCGGCAATCTCCCACATCACGCCCTGGGTCACGATCTGAGAGGAAAATGAGGCATCTTCATAAAAATTCGCAAAAGGGATCTTGATGATCTTTTTCATAGGGCTCCGATCAATAGAATAAAAGGTAGATCAGGCCGCCGGCCAGGCCGCCCGCGAGGGTGTTGAAAAAATTGACGGCATCGTTGTTGATGAGGGGGTGACCGTGCACCCTGGGGATATTTGCATTGCCGCAATGCTGTGTTTTTTCAGTGATCTTATGGCAGGTGGGGCATTGGTATTGAGCCTGGACGGTCGCGCCCAGAACGGAATCCGCCAGCGATCCGAACAGTCCGGCGGCGGTAAGGGCCCACAGAACGCCCGGAGCAAGCGTGATGCCCGCGAACCACTTCAGGGCCAGCATGCCCGAAAGGGCGATCAGGAAGGCACCCGTCAGGGCGCCCAGAGTTCCCAGCAGGGTCAGGCCTCCGGAGGTTCCCGAAGGAACGCGTTTCCCGGTCAGGATACTGACCGGCTCGCGCCGGCTGAACGCGCCGATCTCCGTGCCCCACGTGTCTGCGGTCGCCGCCGCAACGGCGGACAGGAAGATCAGGTAGAACAGGATCCCGCATAATTCCCATTCGGGAGTAATGAAGTGCCAGAACATGGTCGCGATCATGGCGACGCCGCCATTGGCAAAGACCTGGTAAATATCCCGGTTCCCGGTTTTTTCGAACACCGTCTCCAGTTTCTTTTTGTGCTTTTTCCCGATCTTGCTCAGGGCGGTGGAGAACACAAAGAAAATGACCATCGGGATCATCCAGGCGGGTCCGCCGATCCCGAAGACCACGGTGCCCAGGAGCCATGCCCCCATGGCGCCGGATAGATTCAGGGAGCGGGTCTTGTAGGCAAGCCAGGCGATCAGCACCGTAACGCCCATCCAGAGCATCAGCTGGAACTGCAGGTCGGGAGCGCTGTGATATAACGCGTCCAGCATGATCCCGGCGCCGATCGGGACCATCAGGTTGTCCGTGCCCTGATGCGAGATCGTCTCCGCGCCGGCGGAATAGATCGCGGTGAAAAAACCGAACAGGACAGCCGTTTGCCAGCTTATCGGGTCACCGAATAATCCCCTGAACCCTTTCATGCTCAGCACGGCGACGATCAGGGCGGTAATGAACATGGCGGTGCTTCCCTGGAGGGATTTTTTCTCCGTCAGGATCGTGAACAGAAGCGGCTTTCTGCGGGATTCCCCGACCCAGCTTGCCACCGGGTCCGCGAAAGCCATGATCAGCATGGCGGTCAGCAGGATCGCGGGATCCTTTTCCCAGAACCAGAAGACCAGAATAAAGAAGGAAATGGGGAAATAAACGGTACCGTAAGAAATGCGGTCCGTTTCGTGTATGCTTCTGATCAGCTTGTACTTGATGGCGAAATAATTCATGACCGCAAAGAGAAAGGCGATCACAAGCACCGGAATGCGGGACTCGAAAATAAAGGGCGCCGTGCAGACCAGGCAGCCGACGAGGATATGCACCAGTCTGCGCGTGTTGTGCGGATGGATCTTCAGCAGTTTCAGGAACATGTCCGCAACAGCGAGGATCACAAGGATCGCAACCGTAAAAACAAAAAACAGTCCCCAGTCCGTTTGAAATAAGAAATGCATCGCTAACCCCGCCTTAAACGCTCGATTTTACAAGAAAATCCCTTGAGTTGCAAGTTGAGATTACAAAATAATACCCCGGGAGGGCGTCGGATATTTGTCCTTTGAAATCGTTGGAATTATGAATATTATAGAAACACATTGCGGAGGAACGGGAATGAGGGAATCGATCTTTATCGGATTAATACAGAATATTGCGGTATTGCTCCTCTTCAGCATGATCTATGATTATGTGTGGGTAAGAAACAAACAGATGCACACCGTTCCCGGGAGGCTTCTGGCGGGACTCATGATCGGTCTTATCGGTTTCTTCCTGATGTATACCCCCTGGGTCCTCGGACCGGGACTGGTCTTCGATACGCGCACCATCCTGCTGTCCATATCGGGATTCTTCTTCGGCGCCGTTCCAACCCTGGTTGCCATGGCGATCACCGGCGCTTACCGTGCTTATATGGGCGGCAGCGGCATCTGGATGGGACTGGGGACCATCCTGAGTTCCGGTCTGATCGGTATCCTGTGGGGAAAGTATTTTCCCTTGAAAAAAATACGGAAACCGCTGTTCAATCTCTTCTTCCTGGGCCTCACCGTTCACCTCATCATGTTGCTCTGTGTCATGCTGCTTCCCGAGGGATCGCGTCTGATGACGCTCCGGACGATCTTCTTGCCCCTGCTCCTTCTCTACACCCCCGGCACGGCGCTGCTCGGACTGATCATGCTAAAACGCCATACGCTGATGGAAATGCAGAAAGAAAAAGACGAGAGCGAAAAAAAATATCGCATTTTGGTTCAAAATGCCGACAATGCCATCGTGGTGGCCCAGGACGGGTTTATCCGTTTTGCAAATCCCAAGACCCTGGAGATCTTCGAAAAAAGCGCAGAGGAGATCCGGGACCGCCCGTTCAGGGAAATGATCCATCCGGAGGACCGGGAACGGCTGATGGCGCGTCACTGGGACAATATGAAAAGGAAGCCGCTGAAGGACTCCTTCTATTCCTATCGTGTTCTGGCCGGCCCGGAAAAGGAGATCAAATGGTTTGAGCAGAATACGGTCCAGATCGACTGGGAAGGGAAACCCGCGACCCTGAATTTTATCAACGACGTCACCCATATCCGGGAAACCGAACGCCAGCTGATGCTGGCCAAGGAAAAAGCCGAAGAAAGCGACCGCCTGAAATCGATCTTCCTTTCAAACATGAGCCACGAGATCCGCACCCCGATGAATGCCATCATGGGCTTTGCGGACCTTCTGGGAAATGAGGGGATCAGCCCCGAGAAGAAGAAGCATTTTACCGCCATGATCCGCAACTCGGGCGGCCGGCTGATGCACATCATCAACGACATTATCGACATTTCAAAGCTGGAGGCCAAGCAGCTGTCCATCATCGCGCAACACTGCAAGGTATATGATATTTACAATCAAAGTCTGGAAACCTTCAGGAACAATCCGCTGCTCAAAGAAAAACCCGGCGTGGAAGTAAAAGGGTTCTTCCCGCCGGAATACCGGGACCTTATTGTGGAGACGGATCATCACCGCCTTCAGCAAGTCATCGACAATCTTCTGGAGAATGCCCTTAAGTACACCGACAAAGGGTATATCGAGCTGGGCTGCAGCATTGCGGAAACCGGGGGAGACCTGAGGATGACCGTTCAGGTGAAAGACACCGGCGCCGGGATCCCGGAAGAAAAGAAGGCGATCATTTTTGAGCGCTTCCGTCAGGCGGAGGAAGACCGTTTTCACGAAGGGGCGGGTCTTGGGCTCAGCATATCGCAGGGCATCGTTGAATTGCTTGGAGGACAAATTGGATTCGAGAGCGAACGCGGGCGTGGGAGCACGTTCCATTTTACCCTTCCGCTGAAAAGAGCAGAAAAGGAAGACGTGAAAGAAATCTACACGGGCACCTGTAAACTCGATCTTTCGGGAAAATATGTGGTGATCGCCGAAGACGATATCGCCTCGTTTTTCCTGATCAGGGAATTCCTGAAAGATACCGAGGCGGAGATCATCCACGCGCCCGACGGTGAAGCGCTGATGCAGACGCTGAAAGAGCGGGACCCCGACCTCGTTCTGCTTGACATCAATTTGCCGAAAAAAGACGGCTACGAATGTCTGGAAGAGATCAAAGAAGGGGGATATAAAACGAAAGTCATCGCTCAAACCGCCTATGCCCTGGAAGATGAGAAGGAACATTGCCTCAATGCCGGGTGCCAGGGTTACGTGTCCAAGCCCATTGACCCCGGTGTCCTGTTTGAGGAGATCGGCAAAGTCCTCTCATAGAATCAGCAAAGGAGCAGCCCATGAACAAAGAGATCGTATCCATTGACTCAAAACAAACGGCAAAAATTCTTGCCATCACCACGACCCTGATCTCTCTGATCTTCTCACTGATCGGGGTTGTCGTATTGATCTGGGGTAGCTTCGGGAAATCGCTCTATGCGCAAACGGTCGGCGTGACCTACATCCTGCTCCCTCTTTTCAATTTTATCCTGGTTTATCTTTTTTCACGCCTGACGTTCTGGATCTACAACAAGACAGCCGCCAAATACGGCGGGATCATGATGGATCTGCGGGACCCGGAAGATACGGAAGACACGCCGGGCAACTGACCATGCAGCGACTTCAGGATATTGTGTGGGGCGTGCTTGGAGCAGGCGCGGTGTGTGAAAAAAAGAGCATGCCCGCCATGGAGATCATCCCGCATTCCCGGGTGAAAACCGTCATGCGCCGCGATGCGGGCGCCTGCCGCGCTTTTGCCGAACGGCACCGTATTCCAAACTGGACGACAGAAAGCGAAGTGATATTCCGTGATCCGGAGATCAATGCCGTCTATATCGCCACCCCGCCGGACACGCACGAGCCTTATGCCGTTCGCGCGGCAAAGGCCGGCAAAGCCGTCTATGTGGAAAAACCCATGGCAAGGAATTACGGGGAATGCCGGAACATGATCAAGGCTTGCGACGAAGCGGACGTGCCGCTTTTCGTCGCGTACTACCGCCGGAGACTGCCTCATTTTCTGCATATTAAAGAATTGCTTGAGGCAAAGGCCATTGGTACGGTGCGTAGCGTCACGATCCGTTTCATCCGCTCCGCCCGCCCGGACGACATCGCAGCTGCGGAAAGCAACTGGCGCATTCGTCCGGCCGTTTCCGGGGGCGGTCATTTTCACGATCTGGCTTCCCACCAGCTGGATCTGATGGATTATTTTTTCGGCCCCATCCGAAAGGTGAAAGGACGCGCGCACAACATCGCCGGTTACTACGAACCCGCGGACACCGTTTGGGCGGAATTCGACTTCGACGGCGGTATTCACGGAAGCGGGGAATGGAACTTTGTGTCCCCGGCCGGGGAAGAGGAGGACACGATCACGGTCAGCGGTGACGAAGGCGAACTGAGATTTTCCACCTTCGCGCATGCCCGCATCGAAGGCACCCTGAGCTCCGGAACGGCCCTGCACGAAGAAATGATCCTCCCCGTTCATATTCAGGAACCCCTTATCCGGACGATCGTCGCCCAGCTTCGCGGCGAAGGGACCTGCCCCAGCAACGGCGAAAGCGCCGCACGCACCAGCCGGGTCATGGAGGAAATTTGTTCGGGAAAATGACCCCGGAACGGGATGAATTCGTTTTTTTCATAACAAGATGCTTTCTATATTAGGGATGAAATAGTCTAACAACCGGGGAACCCGCCAATGACAGATAAACTTCTGACTTACGATCCCATTCTCCTGGCGCTGTTCGGAACGCTTTTTACCTGGTTCATGACAGCCGCAGGCTCGTTCATGGTCATTTTCTTCAAGACGATCAACAAAAAAGTTCTGAACGCCATGCTGGGTTTTGCGGCCGGGGTGATGATCGCGGCATCCTTTTGGTCGCTCCTTGCGCCGGCGCTCGATATGGCCGAAGCGAACGGTCAAACCCCCTGGGTGCCTGCGGTGGTCGGATTCCTTCTCGGAGGCGCATTTCTCCTGCTGATCGACAACATACTGCCGCATCTGCATCTGGGACTTCCGACCGAAAAGGCCGAAGGCATAAAAACTTCCTGGCAGCGAAGCGTTCTGCTCGTGTCCGCCATCACCCTGCATAACATTCCCGAAGGCTTTGCCGTCGGGGTCGCCTTCGGCGCCCTGTCCCACAACCCCGGGATCGGAACACTCAGCGGCGCGATGGTCCTCGCTTTCGGTATCGGTCTGCAGAACTTTCCCGAAGGCGCGGCGGTCTCCATTCCCCTCAGACGGGAAGGCATGTCCCGATGGAAGGCGTTCAACTACGGACAAATGTCCGGTGTCGTCGAACCGATCGCCGGCGTGCTGGGCGCGTTGCTGGTGTTGAAGATCACCCCCCTGCTGCCGTATGCCCTCGCTTTTGCCGCCGGGGCGATGATCTTTGTGGTCGTGGAAGAACTGATCCCCGAATCGCAGCGGGGAAACGAGACCGACTGGTCCAGCATCGGTGCCATGCTGGGGTTTGCGACCATGATGCTGCTGGATGTTGCCCTGGGATAGGATATGAAAAAAAACCATCATCGCCCGGATCTGATCGGCGAACATAAAGCGGGAGATGCGGGTCAGCTGATCCTGTTTGTCGTTTTTATGGGCGTTTGGATGGCCGACAGTCTGTGGCTGCATAAAACGACACTGCTCAACGACCATGTTCCCCTTTTCGTCCGCATTCCCTTGGCCGCACTTGCCCTGACGCTTTCCCTTATCCTGGTTTTCGGCAGTATGCGCCGGATCTTCGGGGAACAGCGCGAAAAGCCCGAGATCGTCCGCCGCGGCGTGTACCGGGTGATCCGTCATCCCATGTATGTCTCCGAGATCCTTCTGTATCTCAGCCTCATTTTTCTGAACCTTTCCCTGGCGGCAATGATCGTTCTGATCCCCGGGATCCTCTTTCTGTATGCGATCTGCAGATATGAAGAGAAGCTTCTGCTGAATTATTTCGGAGAAACCTACCGCGAGTATATGAAGGAAACCCCGATGTGGATACCCCGTATTCAAAAAAAAGGAAAAAAATGATCAGACTCAGCATTATTTACGACAACACCTCCAGCCGCAAGGACCTGACCCCCGACTGGGGTTTCGCTGCCTATATTGAGGCCGGCGGGAGGCATATTCTTTTTGATACCGGCTCCGACGGGCACATTTTGCTGGAGAATATGCGCCGCATGCAGATAGATCCCGCGGAAGTCGACATGGTCTTTATCTCGCACAGTCATTTTGATCATATCGGCGGACTTGCCGCTTTCCTGCACGAAAATCCCGATGTCGACGTGTACGTGCCCGAATCGCTGCGCGGCGTAAAACGCGCAAAGAACGTGATCCATGTCAGCGCCCCGCTCAGGATCAGCGACACCCTGTTCTCAACGGGGGAATTGCCGGGGAACGAACAATCCCTGATCATCACGTCCCCGGAAGGCAGCGTTGTGGTCGTCGGATGCTCGCATCCGGGCGTGGAGCGCATCAAGGAAGCCGCCGGCCGGAACGGAAAGATCCACCTGCTCTTTGGCGGACTTCATGACTTCTCCCGCTATGAGATCCTTGAGGATATCGACCTCGTCTGTCCGACCCACTGCACACGTTTCATCAAGGGTATTTCGGAACATTTTCCCGAAAAATATATCCGGGGCGGCGTGGGAAGAAGCTTAACGATCCCCTACAGGGAAGAGTCGGCCTCATGAGGACCTTTCTTGACTGTATTCCCTGCTTTGTCAAACAAACCCTGCGCGCCGGACGTCTGGTGACCGACGATGAAAATGAGATCAAGGCGCTCCTGGATCGCGTCGGCTCGCGGATCAACGATATCACACTCGACCATACGCCGCCGGAAATGGGACTGATCATCTATGAGGAGATCCGTAAAATAAGCGGTATCGACGACCCCTATTCGAAAGAGAAAGCCCAGCATATTGCGGAAGCCAAACGCCTCTATCCCACCATGGTAAGACGGCGCGATATGTCCGGGGATCCGCTGCTTACGGCGATCCGCATCGCGATCGCGGGAAATGTGATCGACATGGGCATGGACAAGGATTTTCATATTGAAAAGGACATGGAACACATTCTTGAACAGGAATTTGCCCTTTGTGATATTGAAGAATTCAGACATGTTCTGGGCCGGGCGAAGCAGGTATTGTATCTGGGGGACAATGCGGGAGAATCCGTGTTCGACCGGGTCCTGATAGAA
>JAFGVT010000063.1 GCA_016937825.1 Fidelibacterota bacterium
CAATTCCGATAAAATGATGTTTCATAATGCCTATCAATAGTTACGTGAGAATGTAGTGAAAAAAAAGCAAAGGCAAAAGAGGAAAAACGTAAGACCTGAAAGAGAGAAGCCGGAAGTCAGCAGAGGCGACGCGAGAGTCGCCCCTGCTTCTGACTTCTGTCTTCCGGCTTCTGTTTAATCCAGCTGTTTTTTAAACTTGAAAGCGCCGGTCAACCGCCAGATCACAAAAAGTACCAGCGTGTAGGCCAGGAGTATGCCCAGCGTGATCCACCAGCCCCTCATAAGGTCTCCGGAAAAGAACATGGTGGGAATGTTCATCATGAACAGCATGGGCAGGGCCAGTCCGATCGTAATGGCCGAACCCAGGATCGAATCTTCGGCGATCTTTGTTTTGAAGTGAGGGTCCATGACCCGGATCAGGGTCAGCGAGGAGTTGATGGTCCCCGTCATTTCCCCAAAGACCGATACGAAACGTTCAAAGGGGTAATCACTGTAAGAGCGATAAGACACCCAATATAAAACGCCTACCGTTCCGAGTCCGCCCACAACGGAAATGAGCAAAATCGACAGCCAGTAATGCTGAAGGATCGGAATGGAGATCGCCGCAATGGCCGCCACGACCAGATAATCGATCGCGACACCGTTTATGCGCATCATCAATCCTTCGTCGAGCATATAGCTCTTCCCGATCTTATCAAGGAATGAGCGTGTGCCGAGCGATAATAGAATACCGACAATAAAGTGGAAAGACCAAAGTGTGTTGGCAAGGTCCGGAGGCAGAAGACCGGCTAAAAGTCGTGTGACCCAATAGGTTACCAGATAGACCAGGCCGATCACGGCAAGCTGGAATGACATGGAATCAATGGCCTCATGCGCCATGGTCAGTTTTCCCGCGCTTCTTTTTTCGTCATGTTCAAGGTGAATGATCCCGGTCCGCACATCATGCGAGACCTCATCCAGACTCTTAATGGTCGACAGCTTATTTTTTCTAATGCCCATGCGGATCAAGCCGATCCCGCCAAAAAAGGCAAACAGATAACCGATGGCCGCAAAGGTCAAGCCGACCTGACCGCCACCCATAAAGCCGTATTGTTCCCATCCGTGTCCGATGGAATAGGCAAGGCCGGGGCCCATGCCGAAGCCCATGGTCAGCAGTACGCCGAGCCCGGGGAAGAGATCGGGTTTGATCGTATAGATCAAAGCAAAAGTGATCAGTAATCCTATCGTGGCCTGGGTCATATAACTTAAAATACAGGCCATGGCTTTGCTGTAGGGATCCTTCCCGGATTTTTGTTTTTCTTTTCTTAGTCCCATGGTAATGAATGTCAAAGCCAGCAAGTGATAGACATAAATGCCCAGACGTCCGGTGTCCAGTGGAACAACAGCCATCCCGGGTAACCCGATGGCACGCCAAATTGCCCCCAGGATCTGAGGTCCAAAGATCAGGGCGGCAAAGCCGGCAAGGATGTTATTGGGGATAAGAAATTTTCTAAAGAAGGGGACGTAACGTCGCAGTATGGTTCCCAAAACAAGGAATAGACTCAGATATGCAAAATCGAGTACAACTTCCTTTAAATCGATTGCAAAATTCCAAGGGGTCATGGTTTCCTCCTGTGATTGATGACCGAATTAATTTCTGTGCCTGACAATATAGGATGATTTTATGATTTATAAAAGTGCTTTTAGGACTCCCAGACTTCACCCCCGAGCCCACTGAGATTTAATTTCTTTCAAATCTTTCACAAATGCCCTAAATTCACCCGAACACAGGAGGAAGCATGAGCAAAAAGAAAAACAACCAGTATAATACGCCCTGGCGGAAGTCCGCGACCGCGATCTATAAAAAAGCCGTCGACGGCAGGATCTACGGGACCTTTGAGGTCGAAATGGACGCCGTTCTCAGCTATATCGAAGCAAAGAAAAAGGAAGGCATCCGCATCACGGTCACCCAGATCGCCATGGCGGCCATCGGCCGCGCCATTGCCCTGGATATCCCCGATGTGAACGTGTACATCAAGCGGGGCAATGTCTATAAGCGGGATAACGTGGGGATTTTTACCGCCGTCATGAAAGGCGAGAGCAAAGAAATGAGCGGTTTTGTCCTGCGGCACATCGAAGATAAAAGCATTTTGGACATTGCAAAAGAAATGGATGAACGGGTGGAACGGTCAAAGAACTCGGACCACGAAGAAGGCACGACAAAATCCAAGAATATTTTGGCGGTACTCGGCTGGCCTTTGCGCAACTGGGTGTATAACGCTGTGCGCTGGTGGCATATCATCCTGGGGAAAGAACTTAAGCTCATGAATATTTCGCATGACGGGTTCGGCTCCGCCATGGTGACAAATATCGGTCATCACGATCTGCAGTTCGGCTTTCCGGCCATGCTGCCCATTGCCAACATCCCCTTTATCGTCGCGTTGGGCAAGATCGAAGAGAAACCGGTGGTTCGCAACGGGGAGATCGTCATTAGAAAGATCCTTCCCGCTGCGGCAACCCTGGACCATCGTATCTTTGACGGGTCTCAGGGGGGCGTTCTGGCAACGTCCGTCCGGAGATACCTTCTGGATCCGGCATGCCTGGAGGTGCCGGCGGCCGAGATCATCCGAAAACAGGAAAATAAGGGATAGAACAGATCCCGGTTATCTTAAGGGCGTCGTGGGGCGCCCTTTTTCTTTTATGCCGGTTTAAGCGGAAAGCAGAGAGCGGCCGGGACCGTCTTACGGACGATCCCCGGGATCATGTAATGCGTTTCTTTTCAAAGGATTTCGGAAAGATCTTCAAGAGCAGCAGGGCAAGTCCGATGCCGACGCAATTGGCGATCCAGTCGTCAAGACCCGCGGAACGTCCGGGAGAGAACGCCTGCAGGATCTCGGAAAGTCCGGCATGCGCAAGGGCGATGATCAGACTCCACCGCCGGTTGAACCAGAGTTGCCAGTATCCTTCGCGAAAGCTGAATATCAGTGAAAGGGTCAGAATAAAATAGGTAATGAAATGCCAGAACTTGTCCACCGAGAATATTTTGTGGACCGGCAGACTGTCACTGGGGAGCAGGAGAGCCACCATAAGCAGGATCGCGTAAGTCCCCGTTAGAACAAAATAGAGAAATGAACGCCGCTCGCTCACGCCAGCACCTCGTCATCTTTCAGGACGAGCGGCAGATAGGTCAGCATATCGGAAGCGATCATGCTCCGGTTCCCGAGCGCGGCGGCCGCCGCCTGGCCGGAAAGTCCGTGGTAGGTTGCGCCGATGAGGACCGCATCCTCGGGGGAGTGTCCCTGTGCGAGAAAGGAGGCGATCAGTCCGGCCAGGAGGTCACCGCTTCCGGCGGTGGCCATGCCGGGCGCGCCGGTGAGGTGCAGATACACCGCACCGGAAGGCAGCGCTGTCAGACTGGTGCTCCCTTTCAGATGCACGATCGCGCCGGTCTCTATCGCAAATTTCACGGCAAGTTCAACGGACGCTTCCATAACGGCAGGGATCTCTTTTTTGATGAGACCGGCGAATTCGCCGGCATGCGGCGTGATGATCGCGGGCGCGGCCGCTGACTTGATCTGTGCGGCCGTCACATGAAAGAGCGCATCGGCATCCAGGACCAGCGGCAAACGGATCTCCTGCAGCAGCATCCGGACCAAGCGGCCGCTTTCAGGGGCTCGTCCGAGCCCGGGTCCGATCAGGACCGCCGCACTTTTGCTTAAAAGTCCGCGAATACGGGGAAGATCGCGTGTTACGAGCATTTCGGCATTTTCACCCGCGTCCGCGACCGCTTCGGGCAAATGATTCAGCAGAAAGGGTTTTACCTGTCCGGGAACATAGGCGCGCAGCATGCCGCTCCCGCTTTTCAGCGCTGCCTGTGACGCCAGCGTCACCGCGCCCGGCATGGCGGCCGAGCCGCCAAGGCAGAGCACCTGGCCCATTTTGTATTTGTGTCCCGTAAGCGGAATGGGTTTTAGTCGCGCCGCCGCCGTATCGTGATCGCACAAACGGATGTCCGGAACGGCCTGTTCGAACGAAACCTCCGGATAGGGCAGTTCCACAAGACGAAGTTCGCCGCAGTAGGCCTTGCCTTCCAGAAGAAAATTTCCGGTCTTATAAAATCCCATGCACAGGGTAATGTCCGCTTTCAAAGCCGGTCCGCGCAGGATCCCGCCGGTCCCGTCTATCCCCGAAGGGATGTCCACGGCGATCACGGGCTGAACGGTATGGCGGTCATGCAGTGCCTGCATCACGTGGGAATAAAATCCCGTGACCGGACGGTCCATGCCGCTCCCGAAGATCGCGTCGATCCAGCAGGCGTTTTCCCGGAGCAGGGCCGGGACCTCTGCTGCATCGCGGATCATGTGCGGCACGATCGCCGCTTCCCGCAAAGCGTCAAAATGGGACCGGGCGTCCCCCTGCAGGTCATTTTCGTCCGCGAAGCAGAGCACATCGACCTGGAGCGTGCCCAGCCGCGTCAGTTCCAGCGCGGCGACGAAGCCGTCCCCGCCGTTATTGCCTTTCCCGCAGAATATCTGAACTTGTCCGATCTTTTTGGCCTCGCAAAGCTCCGCCGCGGCCCGGGCGACCGCTTTTCCGGCGGCGGCCATCAATCCGGCGCCGCTGACGCCCCGAACGCTGATTGCGTCGCGATCAATGCGCCGGGCCGCTTCCGCGGTAACGATACGGATCATATGTGCCCTTTCGAAAGCTGATCGACCACCCTGAGGATGTCGCTGACGCGGGCGATCTCAAAATCGCCCCCGTGATGCCGGGTGTTGAAAATATCCCCGTAGCGGGCGAACACGGTCGTCATGCCGATGTTCTTCGCTCCGATCATGTCGCGTTCCGGCCAGTCGCCCACCATGATGCTTTCTTCCGGCCGGACGCCGAGCTTATCCAGGGCGAGCATGAAAGGTTTCGGCGAGGGCTTGAATTCCCCGCTGTCGCTATGGGTCACGACCACGTCAAAAAGATGATGAAAATTCAGCTGGTACAGTCTGAGCCAGGCTTCGCGCCCCGGTGCGTCGGAAACTACCCCCAGCTTGATCCCCCGTTTCATCAGGTTGATCAGGGTCGCATAGACACCCGGGTAGGGGACCAGCGAGGCCTCCCGGCTTTTTTTGTAGGCAATGATCGCCGCGGCAAGGAATTTGTGGGACGGTTTTCCGTGAAATTCAAGGATCACGTCATCGAAGACCGTCTGATATTCCCAGCCTTTCTCCTCATAGATCTCAAAAATACGCCGGTAAACGGCATCACCGTCGGCCTGCAGTCCGGCTTCCAGCATCCCCGCAACGCCCCCGCGGACCGCCCGCTGCTTCAGTCCGGAAAAATCCACCAGGGTGTTGTCCAGATCGAAAATAATGGCTTTGATCATAGGGGAATATATGAAAATCCCTTCCTTTCGGCAACGGGCTTTCTGATAATCTTTATTTAATAAAAAAACTATTTTTAATGGTAAAAAAATATTTTAGATTTTTGTCATCACAAAACTATGTAAGGAACATGTTAAAAATCTTCCGCGGAGATACCCATAAGGAAAAATCATACGTTTTTACCCCTTGTGGATCGTCCGGGCGGACAATGGAGCAAAGAGATGAAAACAGGTCGCTGTATGATGTTAGTTCTGATCCTGCTGAGCGCAGGAGTCCTTGGGGCGCAGACGATCCCGGAGCTGGAATCCTATGCCAACGCCGGAAATGTGAACGCCCAAATCATTCTGGGAGTAAGATATTACGATGGCCAAGGCGTTACCCGGGACCTCAGCAAAGCCGTTTTCTGGATGGAAAAAGCCGCGAACCAGAATAATTCGGAAGCTCAGTACAATATGGGCTATTTTTACGAAGGGGGGGAAGGCGTCGAGCGGGATTACGCGAAAGCGTTGGAATGGTATACAAAAGCAGGAAACCAGGGACATAAAGTTGCGCAGGGACAGCTGGGCTATTTTTACTATTCCGGGACCGGAGTGGAGCGGAACTATGAGCGCGCCCTCTATTGGTATGAGCTGAGTGCGCAAAAAGGTATTGATTTTGCCCAGCATTCGTTGGGTTACATGTATTCGGAGGGCCTGGGGGCCGAAAAAAACACCACCCTGGCGATCGACTGGTACCGAAAGGCTGTTTCCCAGGGATATGAATCTTCAAAAAAACCTTTATTCACGCTTCTGTATGAGGGCGCCGGGGGAGAGGCGGCGTATCCGGAAGCGTTCAGCCTGCTTCAGGAACTTATTGAAAAGGACAGTACGAACGATGAATATCAATATATGATCGCCCTCATGTACCTGAATGGCAAAGGCGTTGAGGTAGACGCTGAAAAAGCGTTCTACTGGATGAAGAAAGCGGCGTGGAATGACAACATCGATGCGCAATGGGAACTTGCCGACATGTATGAATACGGTATCGGAGTGGAAATCGACACCGCCGAGGCAGAGTATTGGTATGAGACCGCAGAGGAGGGAGAGTACTATTGGTGGTGGTAAAAAAGCCCACCGGGCCAGAATATCCCCAACTCAAAAAAACAGAAAAAGGAAAACAGTATGAAAAAGACCCTTTCAATTATTTGTCTGGCGCTGTTCATATCGGTGTTGAGCGCACATTGCGAGATCCCCTGCGGGATCTACGGGGATTCCCTGCGCGTGGCGCTGATCCGGGAACACGTAGAGACGATAGAGAAATCCATGTCTCAGATCGAGGCGATATCAAAGGATAAAAAACCGGATTACAATCAGCTGGTCCGCTGGGTGACCAATAAAGAGGAACACGCCGAAAAGATCCAGGAGATCGTGACCCAATACTTTCTGTTCCAGCGGGTGATCCCCGCAGAAAAAGGCGATGCGGCATATGAGAGTTATACGGCCAAACTGGACCTGCTGCACAAGATGGCGGTCAGCGCCATGAAGTGCAAGCAGACCACCGATAAGTCGCACAGCCAGAAGATCCTTTATTACCTGAGTGAATTTGAAGAGCTGTATTTTCACAAGCATGGGCATTGACATGTATCTGACGGAACCGGAGGGGCGACAGTCCTTCCAGCCGCATTGCTATCTATATAACTCTGCGATCCGTATGAAAGCGGGCTGAAATTCGCCCGCGTAAGCGGACGTTGATCCGTTCCATAAAACAGTGAATAAAAAAAGACCCGGGAATAATTGCCCGGGTCCTGAATTTCATATCAAGAATTCGTGTTTAAAAGCTCAGTTCTTTTCCCTGGATCAGCCGTTCGCGTTCGGGGTCGATGACGCCCCGCCACGAACTGTCCGAGGTGCGCCCCGTGTTGAAGGCATTGATCGCATTCTGCTTGTCGTTCAGTTTGGCGTAGGCGACGCCCAGTTCGAACCATCCGCCGCCGAAACGGGCGTTGGCCGTGGTGACCTCTCTGGCAATATCCAGCGCCTTGCGGGATTGTCCCGAACGGTTGTAGGCATAGGCAAGACGATAGTTCGTGAGATAACGGTTCTTGGGATTGGTGATCAGCCGCGCCGCTTCGCTAAGCTGGACGATCGCTTCGACATAGCGTTCCTGGTTGTTCAGCAGCTCGCCGTAGCTTTCGCGGGCAGCGGGAGAATCGGGTTCAAGTTCGATGGACCGTTTGAAATACGTTTCCGCTTCCTTGAGTTTGTTTTCCGCCATATAGGTCTGGCCGAGGGTTGTATAGGATTTTGCGTACTCCGGTTCGATGGCAATGGCTTTCAGCAGGGCGTTTTCGGCTTTGTCATATTGTTTTGTCCGCCAGTAGATGCTGCCGAGGTTATACCAGGAAGAACGGCTTTCGGGATCATAGGTAATGGCTTTTTCCCAGTTCTCGATCGCGGCGTTGATATCGCCGGACTTCAATTTGATATAGGCGAGGATCGAATAGGCGGGGCCGAATTCGGAATTGATGCGGAGACTGGTGAGCACCTTGCGTTCCGCTCCGGAAATGTCGCCCATGTTGAGGGACTGCTGCGCTTCCTGGAGGATCTTGGCCGCCAGGATATTCTTGGCTTTCGTATATTTTTCAACGCTTGGGGCCAGGATGCTGGCATTGTCAAAATTGTCGCGGGCGGCATCGTAGTCCTCTTCCTGAATGGCAACAAAACCCAGGCGGTAGTAAATTTCCGCGATCGAGGGATTTTTTTGGATCAATTCATTGTAGATGCGCTTGGCCGCTTCATAATTGACGGCGTCGACTTCGCGCTGGGCGTCTTTCACCTGGTTGATGAGGTCGCGCAGTTCGTCGAATTTATCGCGGTAGGACTGTTCTGACGGGCTGTATTCAATGGCCTTTTTCACCAGGGCCTGCGCTTCGCTCAGATTTCCGTACATCAGTTCGATGTTATGGTAAGCAAACAGGGCCGATGCAAAAGTGGAGTCCTGTGCCAGAACTTCGTTCAAAAGCTTCTGGGCGGCTGCGGCGTCGAAATTGGCAAGCTGCTCAAGGGCGGCATCGACCTTTTTCTGCATGACGTCCTTGTCCTGCGCTAAAACGAAGTTAAAAGAAAAAAGACCGATAACACAAAGAGCCAGCACGGATACTTTTTTAAGGTTCATCATGTTTCCTTTCAAGCTTGGTGTCGGAACACCGTAAAGTAATAGTACCCGGGGCGGGACTTGAACCCGCACAACTTTGCAATTACATGGCCCTCAACCATGCGCGTCTGCCAATTCCGCCACCCGGGCGAAAGCATGCAAATATATGCACACAAAAGAACAAATTCAAAAACTTTATTTGCTTTCTACGGGTTCAACCGGCGCTGTGGGCTGTTCCACTTCGATATTGCTCGGCATGGGCAAGCCCGAAGCCTGTGTGGCTACCTGTTTCCCGGACTGGCGCTGAACAACGCTTTCGGCGGTCGGAGCATTCCGGTGAACGACAACGATATTGATCGCCATGATGAGCACGAAGAAAAGCACACCCGCCCACTGTGTGAATTTGGATAAAAATGTGGCCGCGCCGCGGCCGCCCAGCACCGAACTGCCGGCCGTCATGGCAACCATGCCGTCCCCCTTGGAGGACTGCATCAAAATGGAGATCACAAGCAGGATCGAGGTAAGGATCAGAAGAATGACGAGAAAAGTATACATGGTAAGTTCCTTTATGAATTTAATTTATCGCCGGTGACGATCATCTGGTAAAAATCATCGACTTTCAGACTTGCCCCACCGATCAGCAGTCCGTCAATATCCTTTTCCGAAAGCAATTCTTCGGCATTGGACGGTTTGGCGCTGCCGCCGTAGAGGATGCGGAGTGATTCGGCCGTTTCATCATCGGTGCGTTCCGCAAGCACGTCACGAATGTAACGATGCACTTCCTGCGCCTGTTCCGGTGTGGCCGTAAGTCCGGTCCCGATCGCCCAGACGGGTTCGTACGCGATCACAAGCTTCAGGATATCTTCGGTCGACAGGTCTTCAAGCGCACCCAGCAGCTGAGTCCGGACGACCTTTTCAGTCACGCCCTTTTCGCGCTGTTCGCGGGTTTCACCGATGCAGACGACGGGGGTCAGGCCCTTTTCGATCGCCTTTTTTGCTTTCAGGTTCACGTTGGCATCGTCTTCGTGGAAGAACTGGCGGCGTTCGGAATGGCCCAGCAGGACGTGGGAACATCCGGCGTCAGCCAGCATGGCGGCCGAGATCGCACCCGTGAAGGCGCCGCTTTCGACATAGCACATGTCCTGTCCGCCGACATGGACCGGCGTGCCGTCCAGTACGGAGACCATGGCGGGGATGGAGGTGAAGGGAGGGCAAAGAAGGATCTCCACCTTGTGGTCTTCCAGTCCGAGCGCCCGGAAATTACGGCAAAACGTTTCCGTCTCGCTCGCAGTATGGTTCATTTTCCAGTTACCGGCAATCAATAATTGTCGCATAGTATCCTCAGGTTATTTATTTGCACCCGCATCCGCATCCGCAGGATTTTTCGCTGATCTCTGCAACGGCGGGAAGCGTCAGACCGGAGATCAGTTCAAGCGAAGCGCCGCCGCCGGTGGACACATGGCTGATCTTGTCCGAGAAACCGAGTTTTTTTACGGCTGCCACCGAATCGCCGCCCCCGACCAGGGTGACCGCCCCGTGTTCCGTGGCGTCGGCAACCGCGGCGCAGACCGCTTCGGTGCCTTTGGCGAAATTCGGCATTTCAAAGACGCCCATAGGGCCGTTCCACAGGACGGTTTTGCTGGACCTGATCACCTCGGCGAATTGCTTCACCGTGCGCGGTCCGATATCCAGGCCGATCTGGTCGGCCGGGATCTGGTCGACATCCACGATAGTGGAAAGCGCGTCGTTCTCGAAGGCGCCTGCCGCGACCACATCGACCGGGAGCATAAAATTGACCCGGGAGGTCTTGACGGCTTCAAGGATCTCTTTGGCCAGCTCGATCCTGTCATCCTCCACAAGGGACTTGCCGATCTCATAGCCCATGGCCTTGTAGAAGGTAAAGATCATCCCGCCGCCGACGATCAGGTTGTCGACCTTGTCCATCAGATGACGGATCGTGTCGATCTTTCCGCTGATCTTGGCGCCGCCGAGGATGGCCGTGTAGGGGCGTACGGGATCATCCAGCTTGTCTTTCAGATAGATCAGTTCCTTTTCCAGGAGCAGGCCGGACGTTACGCAGTCAAAATGCTGTGCCACACCCACGGTGGACGCGTGAGCGCGGTGCGAGGTCCCGAAAGCATCGTTCACGTAGGCGTCGCCGAAAGAGGCGAGGGTTGCCGAAAAGGCGGGATCGTTCTTTTTTTCCTGTTTGTAAAAGCGGAGATTTTCCAGCAGCAGGACCTCTCCGGGCTTCAGCGCCGCGGCGAGGGCTTTGGCTTCATCCCCGACGCAGTCGGGAGCGAAAGCCACGGGAATGCCAAGCAGCCGGCTCAGGCGTTCCTGGACGGGCTTGAGCGAGAATTCCGCTTCGTAGCCTTCGCCTTTGGGACGTCCGAGGTGGCTCATGCAGATCACCGATCCGCCGTCCTCAAGTATTTTATTTATCGTCGGAAGAGATGAAACGATACGAAAATCATTCGTGATCTTGCCTTCGGCATCGATCGGCACATTGAAATCCACGCGGATCAGCACCCGCATGTTTTTGTAATTGACATCCTTTACCGTTAATCTTGCCATGGATCCTCCATTTTCTATAGCTTGCAAATATAATACAATTTTATAAAAAACGAAGGGAAAATTCGCCGAAATGAAAGCCGGCAGCAAAAACGCAAACGATTGATAATGAGCCTGCCGTTCGGGCTGCGGCACGCCGGAAAGGGGCGCGATCCGTTCTTTAGGGCTTCGCGTAAATTCCATTGTTTTTTCATAAAATAATAAATAGATTAACTCGTTATTTACGTACATCACTCAAAGCAATATGCGTTAAAGGGATACTATGGAATTTAAACATCAAATGATCGGCAGCACCTTGCTTTTCAAATGCCACGATCCGGTCTTCAACGAAGTGGGTGTGATCAATTATAAGCGGAATCTTGCCATTTTGCTGGAAAAGTACAATGTGGAAGATATCATTCTGGACGTGGAGAACCTCAGGATCGTCGACAACAACGGGTTGAGCGCGATCATGTTCGCCCGGCGCTTCACGAAGCAGAACGGGCACAACTGTCTTTTGGGCATGCCGCGGCCGAAATTAATGAGCCTGCTCAAGACGGCGCGCATGACCGAGACCTTTGTGATCATCGCCCGCAAGGAAGAATATCAGGCCTATCTGAAAAGCCTGGTGGAAAAGAACGACAAAATAAAAGCCGATCGCGAAGCCGAAAAAGCCCGCAAGGCGGACGAGGCGCGCAAAGCGGAAGAAGCGCGGCTTGCCGCAGCCGCCGCGGCGGCGCAGCCCCCGGCAGCTCCTGTGAGCGCTGCGGAGGCCGCACCCAAGGAAGAGCCGAAAGAAAAACAGAACGGTTCGCGAAAGCCCCGGCGCAAACCGGCGGCGAAAAAGACCGAACAGGAATAAGACCCAAAAGAACCCCGCCCGGGGTTCTTTTTTTTACATGAAGATAAAGGCAACGACAGGGAAACGGACAATCAAGAACCGGGAAAGTTAGCAGGAGCGTTAACGCGGGCGGGATGGCATTGCTTTCGTTCTGCGCGATCCTTATTCCGGATAGCGCAGGGCGTTGATCATGCGGTTGGCATGTTTCGGACCGATATTCCCCAGCTGCCGGATATCGCGGCGGTATTCCTGAAAGAACCATTCGAAATCATCGATAATGCCGAGGTCCCGCGTGATCGCGGCCCGCTGGCAGTAGGTGTGGTTCTTTCCGTTCCAGACGGTGGGGGTGTTTGCGGGAAGGTAGAGGGCGATGCCCCTGCCGATATATTCGTTCTGCGCGCCGGTCAGCATTGGCTGAAGTCCCTGAAGGTAAGCCGAATCCAGAAGCACGCCGTCCGCGATCAGCCACTGGCCTTCAAAAAACACCTCGATCCAGGAGCTGGGCAAAACGGCAGGGAGGAGATGATATTCAAGCGGACGCGCCAGTCCCCGGTAGAGTTCTTTTTTTACGGTGAAGGCATGGTAGCGGCAGAGAATGCCGCAGGCGTCAAGCAAGGTTTTAAGAAGGATGCTCTTGCTGATCGCCTGTCCGCACCCCGCGGCGAGCACCTGGGATGCCGGAAGGAGCGGCCTGGGCGTGAAGCCGAACAGGATCTCGTCCTTCACAAAGTTCAGGATGCGGACGATCTTGTTCCTGTCGACCAGGTTCTGCCAGTTCCGGTCCCGGATCAACTGCTGAATTTCCGGAGCTGAGGCGTTAAATATCTTCTGTATGCTCTTTTTCACGGTCCGTCTTTTTTAATTTCGCTCAAAATATACGGGGAAAGGGCGAAAGAAAAAACGCTTTTTCATTTTCGTTTTGAAACACGGACAAAAAGCCCTATTATATGCCCTTAAAACCCAGGCCGAATCCCCCGTTTTTCTAATAATTAAAGTATGATAACAATAGCTTAATACTATAAATAATGTTATATTAGGGGGTGAAAAAAATAGCATCCGAAGTAGACAAGATCGTCACCCGTATCGTGGGTGAAAATGCCCTTGAACAGTACCGGGCATTCAAGAGCTGGAACGAGGTCGTGGGGGAGCTCATCGCCCGGAATTCCGTTCCCGTCAAGGTCGTGGGCGGCGTGTTATATGTCAGTGTAAAAAACAGTACGTGGCGTCAGGAATTGATCATGCAGAAACCGCAGATCCTGAAAAAGTTCGCAGCCCGTTTCGGGGCGGACATTATACGGGATATCCGGCTGAACTGACCGTTCCTGCGATCGGGTAACATCCAGAAGGAGATATATGTACAGCAGTTCGAGTGACTACAAGTCAGATAAGATCAAAGTATTGCAGGGCCTGGAGGCCGTACGCAAACGCCCTGCCATGTATATCGGCGATACCGGGAGGCGCGGCCTGCACCACCTGGTGTATGAGGTGGTGGACAACTCCATCGATGAAGCCTTGGCCGGATATTGCGACAAGATCGACGTTACGGTCCATCCCAATAACAGCGTCAGCGTCGAGGACGACGGCCGCGGCATGCCCGTGGACCCGCATCCCACGGAAAAGATCCCCGGCGTTGAAGTGATCATGACCATGCTGCATGCCGGCGGTAAGTTCGACAAGGGCAGCTACAAGGTCTCCGGCGGACTGCACGGCGTGGGCGTGTCCTGCGTGAATGCGCTTTCCAAATGGGTCCGCGTCCGGATCTCCCGCAACAATGTGGTCTATGAGCAGGAGTATGCGTACGGAAAGCCGACGACCAAGCTGAACGAAGTCGGCAAGTCGAAGCACACCGGCACCACGGTCACCTTTCTGCCCGACGATTCGATCTTTACCGAGCCGGTCTTCGACTACGGCATCCTGCGCGAACGGCTTCGCGAACTTGCCTTCCTGAACAAGGACGTTCACATTACGCTCAAGGACGAGCGCACGGGCGACCAGGATGCTTTCCATTACAAAGGCGGCATCAGCGAGTTCGTCGTCTACCTGAACGAAGCGCGGGAATCCCTTCATCCGAAGCCGGTGTATATGGAAGCCGAGCGGGATGACGTCAGCGTCGAATTCGCCTTTCAGTACAACGACACCTATAACGAGAACTTTTTTTCCTTTGTGAACTGCATCAACACCATCGAGGGCGGGACCCATCTTACCGGCGCGCGCACCGCACTGACCCGCTCGCTCAACAATTACGCGCAGAAGAACAATCTCTTTAAGACGATCAAGAAAAGCAATTTTTCCCTGAGCGGCGAAGACACCCGCGAAGGGATCACCGCCGTGCTTTCCGTCAAGATCCCCGAACCCCAGTTCGAAGGACAGACCAAGACCAAGCTGGGGAACGGCGAGGTCAAGGGCATCGTGGACAGCATCGTCATGGAAAGCCTGAACGAGTTCTTTGAGACCAACCCCAGCGTTGCGCGCAAGATCATTGAAAAATCCGTGGTCGCCGCGAAAGCCCGGGAAGCCGCCCGCACCGCGCGGGAACTGACCCGGAGGAAAAATGCGCTGGAGCTCAGCGGGCTCCCCGGAAAGCTGGCGGACTGCTCCATCAAGGACCCCGCCCATTGCGAGCTCTACATCGTTGAGGGCGATTCCGCGGGAGGGTCCGCAAAGCAGGGCCGCGACCGGCGCTTCCAGGCCATTCTTCCCCTGCGCGGGAAGATTCTGAACGTTGAGAAAGCCCGCTACGACCGGATCCTGCAGAGCAAGGAGATCCAGGCCCTGTTCACCGCCATCGGCGGCGGGCTCCGGGACGATTTCGACGTGGAGAAGATCCGCTACGACAAGATCATCATCATGACCGATGCCGATGTGGACGGCGCGCATATCCGCACCCTGCTGCTGACCTTCTTTTTCCGCCAGATGCGGGACCTGATCAGCTACGGCCACGTCTATATCGCCCAGCCGCCGCTTTACCGCCTGAAACAGGGTGTTATCGAGCGCTACGCTTACGACGATAACGAAATGGAGATCCTGTCCGCCCGCATGCGCAAGGAACGCGCCATCAAGATGCACATCTCGCGCTACAAAGGTCTGGGGGAAATGAACCCCGACCAGTTGTGGAGCACGACCATGGACCCCGAATCCCGCACGGTCCGGCAGGTGACCCTCGAGGACGCGACGACGGCGGACCATATGTTCTCGGTCCTGATGGGCGAGAATGTGGAAGCGCGCCGGGCCTTCATTGAACAGAACGCAAAATATGTAAAGAATCTGGACGTATAATCATTGCCGGCAAGCTTGCCGGACACATCGAAAAAGTGAGGAAAAATTGGCTAACGAACGTATCATACCGGTCAATATTGAGGAAGAATTAAAGAACTGTTATCTTGATTATTCCATGTCCGTGATCGTGGCCCGCGCCCTGCCGGACGTCCGCGACGGACTGAAGCCGGTTCACCGCCGTATTTTGTACGGCATGTATGAACTCGGTATGCAATATAACAAACCCTATAAAAAATCCGCGCGTATCGTCGGTGATGTGCTGGGTAAGTATCACCCGCATGGCGATTCGTCCGTTTACAACGCGATGGCCCGCCTGGCTCAGAACTTCGCGATGCGCTATTGCATCGTGGACGGACAGGGGAACTTCGGCTCGATCGACGGCGACAATCCCGCCGCCATGCGATATACCGAAGCCCGCATGGCCCGCCTGGCGGACGAGATGCTGGCGGATATCGACAAGGAAACGGTCGACTTCATCCCGAACTTCGACGAATCCCTGACCGAACCGACCGTGCTGCCCAGCAAGATACCCTATCTGCTCATCAACGGCGCTACCGGGATCGCGGTGGGCATGGCGACAAATATCCCGCCGCACAACATCCGTGAGATCTGCGATGCCGTGTGCGCAACGGTCGAAAACCCCGAGATCACGACCCGGGAGCTGATGCAGTACGTCAAAGGCCCCGATTTTCCCACCGGAGCCCTCGCCTACGGCGCGTCCGGACTTTTTTCGGCCTACGACACGGGTCAGGGAAAGATCACCCTGCGTGCCCGCGCAAACGTGGAACAGGTCCGCAGCGGCCGCGAACAGATCGTCTTCACCGAGATCCCGTATCAGATCAATAAAAGCAACCTGATCGAACGCATTGCCGAACTGGTGCAAAGCAAGGTGCTGGAAGGCATCAGCGATCTGCGCGACGAATCGGACAAGGAAGGCATCCGTATCGTGATCGAACTGAAGCGCGACGCCGAGCCCCAGGTCCTGCTGAATAATCTCTACAAGCATACGAACCTTCAGACGACCTTCGGGATCAACATGATCGCCCTGGTGAACAATATCCCGAGAGTTCTTTCCCTGAAAGAGATGATCCGGCTCTTCATCGAATACCGGCACAACGTCATCGTCCGCCGGACGAAATTCGAACTGGACAAGGCGGAAGCCCGCGCCCATATCCTGGAGGGATTGAAGATCGCGCTGGAAAATATCGACGAGGTGATCGAGACCATCAAGAAATCCTCAAGCGCGAACAACGCCCGCATCAACCTGATGCAGCGGTTCAGTTTTTCCGAACTGCAGGCCCAGGCCATCCTGGACATGAAATTGCAGAAGCTGACCGGACTTGAGCGCGAAAAGGTCATCCAGGAATACATCGAACTGCTGAAACAGATCGAAAAATTGAAATTCATTCTCGACAACCGGGAAAAACGCATGCAGATACTTGAGGAAGAGACCCGCGAGATACGCAGCCAGTACGGCGACGAACGGCGCACCGAGATCGTTGCGGATGCCGGGGACTTTTCCGTGGAAGACATGATCGCCGACGAAGAAATGGCGATCACCATCACCCACAACGGATTCATCAAACGCACGCCGGTCAACGTGTATCACGCCCAGCGGCGCGGCGGCGTCGGCAAGCTCGGCGCGACGGCAAAGGACGACGATTTCGTCGAGAACCTCTTTATCGCCTCCACCCACGACCACCTGATGTTCTTCACGAACCTCGGCAAGGTCTACTGGCTGAAAGTGCACGAACTTCCGCAGGCGGGCCGGGCGACGCGGGGCCGGGCGATCGTCAACCTGCTGGAATCCGAAAAGGACGAAAAGGTCCGCGCCTTCCTTAACGTTCGCGAATTCAGCGAAGACAAATATGTGGTGATCGCGACCAAGAAGGGCACCGTTAAAAAGACGAAACTCGACGCTTACAGCCGTCCGCGGCGCACCGGCATCATTGCGGTCAACCTGACCGACGGCGACGATATCATCGGCGTCGATATCACGAACGGGGAGCAGGACATCATCCTGGGAACCCGGAAAGGGAAGGCGATCCGCTTTAACGAAAGCCATGTCCGCGACATGGGCCGCAGCGCAACGGGCGTTCGCGGCGTTACCCTGGACGGCAAAGACGACGCCGTCGTGGATATGGTCGTGGTTAAGCGCGAAGGGGCGACCGTCCTGGCCGTCAGCGAGCACGGCTACGGAAAACGGTCCGATATCCTGGATTACCGCATCACCAACCGCGGCGGAAAGGGCGTGATCACCCTCAAGACAACCCCGAAGGTCGGCCAGATGGTCGCGCTCAAGGAGGTGGTCGATTCCGATGACCTGATGATCATCACCACCAGCGGCCTACTGATCAGGCAGCATATTAACCGCATTAACACCTTATCGAGAAATACTCAAGGTGTACGGTTGATCAACTTGCATGACCAGGACCGGATCTCCGCCATTCGCTACGTTATGGAATCCGAAGACAATAACGACGAATTACAGGAAATGAAAAGCGAATAAAACATCAACGTCTGAAACATGATTAAAAACAGAATTGCAGGCATCAGACAAGAGATCCAGCGCTACTC
>JAFGVT010000064.1 GCA_016937825.1 Fidelibacterota bacterium
GCTAATAGCTGATTGCTGAAAGCTGATTACTGAAAGCTGACGGCTGATCGCCAAAAGCTGACCGCCCACCGTATTCACCGCAGCATAATCACATTGACTTTTTTAATAAATATTCCTTGTTTTGTTGCATGGAATGTAAGATATTAGCAGGCTTTTGATAATGTGAAGGAGACACAATGGCTAAAGTTTGTGAAATATGCGGAAAGAAGCCGGTTTACGGCAACAATGTCAGTCATGCCAACAATAAGACACGCCGCCGCTGGGAACCCAATCTGCAGCGCGTCCGCGTCCGGGTGGACGGGAATGTCAAACGCATGAAAGTGTGCACCGACTGCATCAAATCCAATCGTATCGAAAAGGCATAAAATTTAATCGCATATCCGGTCATAACCTTCCCCTCGCGGAAGGTTTTTATTTTATTCGAAGATAAAAAAGACTAAATTAGCATCGGTCAAAACGGAGTTAAGATGAAATTGCTTTCCTGGAACGTCAACGGTCTGCGTGCGGTCATGAACAAGGGGTTCACCGGGATCGTCGACACCCTTCAGCCGGACATTCTGGGCATCCAGGAAACAAAGATCCAGGAAGATCAGCTGACGCCGGAACATCTTGAACTGCCGGGCTACGTGAGCCTTTTTTGGTCAGCGGAGAAAAAAGGCTACAGCGGCGTGGGCGTTTATTCCCGCATCGCGCCTCTGCGGACCGTCAAGGGCTTTTCCTACGGTTGGAACGACAACGAAGGCCGTGTGATCCGGCTCGAGTACGACGATTTTATCCTCTTTAACATCTATTTTCCGAACGGCCAGAAGGACGAGATCCGTCTTCAGTATAAACTTGATTTCTATGAATTCTGTCTTGACTACTTTGACAGCGTGCGCCGGGATTCCGGGAAAGGGCTCGTGATCTGCGGCGATTTCAACACCGCGCATCATCCCATCGATCTTGCGCGCCCGAAGCAGAACGAGACTACGTCCGGATTTTTACCTGTCGAACGCGCCTGGATGGACCGTTTCGAAGCCCGGGGTTATGCCGACACCTTCAGGATGATCCATCCCGATGAAGCGGAGCGCTATTCCTGGTGGTCCTACCGCGCCAACGCGCGGGTGAACAACGTGGGATGGCGCATCGACTACTTCTATGTAAGCGAAGATCTGCGTCCCTTCGTCAAGGATGCATATATCCTTGACCGGATCGAAGGGTCGGACCACTGTCCCGTCGGACTGGAACTGGAGTTTAAAAAATGAAACACCTCACTCGATTGGCGCTGATCGCCCTGATGTTCCTTTTTTCGGGATGCATCTGGAAATATTCCCCGCGCCCCGGGACCATCCCGGTCCACATTAAAAGCGTGGCGATCGACAACACCAAAAACAGCACCGCAGAATTCAACCTGGGTCAGGAATTCACCGTGCTGCTCACGGAAAAATTAATGCTGGAAAACCTTTTGCCGCTGAGCGATCCTTCGGTGGCCCATTCGGTCATCTACACGGGCCTGAAAAATATCAGCGACGCCGTGTTCTCCTATGACGAGACCGATGTGGTCAAGGAGTATCGCCTGTCCCTGAACCTCGATTTTCGCTGGTACGACACGGCGAACAGCCTTGATATGATGCAGAAGACCCTTTCCGATTACGAGATCTACTACAGCGACAGCTACAACAACACCTTGTCCGAAGACGACCGGGTCAACCGGGAGATCGCGCTGGACCGGCTGATGGAAAAGCTCGCGGATAAAGTTATCGTGGAACTGACATCGCAATGGTAAGGGTATTCAGATATATTTACGGCATCCTGACCGTTCTGCTGGTCATCTTATTCGTTTTAACCGGATTGCTTTCGCCTTCGGCGCTTTCATCGCCCCTTTACCGGATCATCTATGCCGCCTATGCGCTTTTTACGCTGATCTCCGCGTTCTTTATTCCGGGAATGCACCGGAAACTGCTGCATGTCCTGATCGCGTTGCTGATCCTGGGGCTTGCGGCGGAAAAAACCTTCAATACCCGGCGTTTCATTTCTCTGGGCACCGGAGGGACTTACCTGATCCCGCTCAGGGGCGATACCCTGGAATTCGAACTGATCGCCTTCAGCACGGACAGGGAACAAGCCGGGGGCGGCAGGGAAGTCCATTACGAAAGCAAGGTGCTGGTGAACCGGCAGGATACCGTCCGGATCAGCGTGAACCATCCTTACCGTTACGGGAATTACCGCTTTTACCAGTCTTCCTACAGGACCCTGACGGCCTATACCGTCGTTTCGGACCGCGACACCCTGCATCTGTTCGAAGGACAAAGCGCCGAACTGAACGATCTCCCCTTTATCCTTCAGGGATACGACCGCATTCTGAAGCGGGCCGCGATCCGTTACAACGATATCCTGATCTATGTACCGGCCGGAATGCGGACGCCCTTTATGGATTCGGAACTGACCCTGCTTCCCGGCCGCTCGGAGACCGGAACGGTGCTGGAATGCGTGGAAGTGCGCGGGCACGCCCTGTTGCTTTCTGTCGCGCTGTTAACCTTACTGGCGCTCGCCGGCAGTCTTTTTATCAGGAAATGACATGGAATACATCTTACTGCTGATCACCTTCTGCCTTTACGCCGTCTCCTTTGCCGCCGGCCTGTTCAATCGCCGTCAGCTGTCGCTCTTTGCGGCCTATCTGGGCCTGATCCTGCATCTGGTCCTGCTGATCTGGCGCTCCGTGACGGCCCAGCATCCGCCGTTCACCACGATGTATGAGACGCTCATTCTGCTGACGGCCCTGATGCAGCTTAAATTCCTCTTCTTTCAGCGCCACCGGAACGCCCGCATTCTGAATGTCCAGAAAGCGCTTCTGCTGATCTTCCTGGCCGTTCCCGTGTTCCTGCCCGCGGAACTTCGCGCCGTTCATCCGGTGATGCCCGCCCTGAACAGTGCCTGGATGTATGTTCACGTACCGGCCTATCTGCTTGGCTATGTTGCGCTGTTCAGCGGACTGATCCACGCCCTGCTGCGTTTTTATCCGGTGAAGAACATCTTCGACTATGACAAACAGATGGATACCGATATCGCGCTGGCGATGGTGTTCATGAGCGCCGGACTGATCACCGGCGCGATCTGGGGACAGGTCAGCTGGGGCAACTACTGGTCCTGGGACCCCAAAGAGACCTGGGCGCTGATCAACATCCTTGTCCTCTCGCTCTATTTCCATAAAAAGGACCGCATCATCCAGTCCATGATCATCATCGTGACCGTCATGACCGTTCTCTTCACCTATTTCGGCGTCAGCTTCCTGATGTCCGGACTGCACGCCTATTAGAAAATCCACTCTCCGGCACGCGAAACGCAAGAACGGGATCCGGAGCCGGAGCAGATCTGCCGGTTCTGACCGTAATTTTTCCTTCTCCCCGTATTCTGATTCTTTTCTTTCAACTTAGCTTCAGCCTGCGTATTTTAGCACAATGGCCGGGATCAAGAAAATTCACACCTATGTTTTCCGGGAACACGTTTTCCCTTTCCTCGGAGCATTGTTCGTATTCAGTTTTATTTTTCTGGTCCAGTACCTGATCTCCCAGATCGACAAGCTGGTCGGCAAGAACCTGGGATTCATGGTCATCTCGGAATTTATGGTGCTCAGTTTGGCGCCGATCTTTGCGGAAGTGGTTCCCGTCGCCGTGTTCATCGCCGTGCTGATGGCCTTCGGACGTTTCGGGGAAGACAACGAGATCACCGCCTGGCGCGCGTCGGGGATCAATTTCACGCGCATCCTGTCCGCCTCGCTGCTTTTTGCGACCCTGATCGCGGCCGGCATGCTGTACTACAACAACAACATCCTTCCCGACGCCAACCACAAGTACAAGCTGCTCCGGCAGGATATCGCCTACAAACATCCCGACATCAACTTTGACGCCGGCTATTTCCTGGACGACATTCCCGACTACCGCATTCTGATCCGTGAAAAATACGACGACATGCTCTTCGACATTCTGGTATATCATGACGCCGGCAATGTGCAGGAAACGATCTGGGCCAAGCGCGGAAAGCTTGAGATCGTCGGGGATAAGGTGATCCTCAGTCTGGAGGAAGGGGAGTACCACGAGTTCGTTCAGAACAGTTCGCAGGAATACAAGCGCTCGAGCTTTGAGAAATACCGCATGGTGGTCGCGGTCAAGAACCTTGAACTGCGGAGACGGGATTCGAAATACCGCAGCGACCGGGAAATGGCGATCCCTGAAATGATCGGCAAGGTCGATGAATACCGGGATCTTCAGCGCAAGTCCGACCAAAATATCCTCAAGAACATAGCGGGCGCGAAGGTGGATACCGCCGGTGTCGCGCCGCGGGAAGGACTGAAGGCGATGGACCTCGCTCTGCAGGCGGTCAAGGATTCCAGTGCGGCCGAAAATCTGACGAATGAGGAAAAGAGGGTGTTGCGCGACCGCCTCCGCGAGCTGGAGAACGCCAAAATGCGCGTCCGCTCCTTTCGCGACATGACGCGCCGTTATCGTCAGGCGGAGAGCAAATACCTCGTCGAGATCCACAAAAAGATCGCCATGCCGGTCTCCGCGATCATCTTCGTCCTGATCGGCGCCCCGCTGGGCATGATCGTGCGGCGCGGCGGACTCGGGACATCGGGAGGGATCAGCCTGGCCTTCTTCCTTATTTACTGGGGGATCCTGATGACCGGGGAGCGCCTTGCGGACCGCCTGATGATGCCCGCCTGGCTGGCCATGTGGGGGGCCAATATTATTTTTGGCGTTCTGGGCTTAATTTTGGTACATTACGCCATACGGGAAGGCATAACCCTTCATATGCCCAAATGGTTCGAACGGATCGTTCGCCGCTTTAAAAAAAGCTAAAAGAGGAATCGAATGCTGCCCTACACGCTGATCGAAAAAAAACAGGCCGGGAAAGCCCTCAGCCGCGAAGAGATAGCTTTTCTGGTCAACGGGTTTCTGCAAAAGGAAATTCCGGACTATCAAATGGCGGCATTCTTAATGGCCGTCTATTTCAAGGGCATGGACGCCGACGAGATCGGCGCCTATATCGACGTTATCCTGAACAGCGGGAAACGGGTGAAATTCCCCGATACGGGCACTTACTACGCAGACAAGCACAGCACCGGCGGCGTCGGCGATAAAATATCGCTGATCCTTGCCCCGCTCGCCATGGCAAGCGGCCGTGTGAAGGTGCCGATGATATCCGGCCGCGGCCTCGGCCATTCCGGGGGAACCCTGGACAAACTGGAGAGCATTCCCGGTTTCCGGACCGACATGAGCCTTAAGGCCTTTCAAAAACAGACCGACGAGATCGGCTGCGCCCTGATCGGCCAGAC
>JAFGVT010000065.1 GCA_016937825.1 Fidelibacterota bacterium
ACATCTGATTTCGGGTAACTTTCGGGATGTATTGCTCTATTGCTTTCCCTTCGGAAGTCTATCAGACATTTACGTATTGCGTTCCGGAAGAGACCTCGGTCCGGCTGCGGCCGGGTATGCGCGTAAAAGCGCCCTTCGGCCCGCGTTCGCAGGTCGGATACTGCGTGGAATGTTTTCCTGTTCTGCCCTCAAAACCCGCCTACCATATCAAGACGATCGACGGGATCCTCGATAAGGAACCCCTTTTTACCGAAGCGCTGATCGCACTGATCCGCTGGATCTCGGACTATTACCTGGCTCCGCCCGGATTATGCTTCAAGGCCGCCCACCCCTCCGAGATCGGATTTAAAAAACAGACCTATTGCTTCGTATCGAAGCAGGAAGATCCTCAGAACTGGCCGGATATCCCGGAAACGGGTCTTTCCATGCTGAATTTCTACGATCTTTCCGAAGAACGTCAGAAAGCGGTAAAAAAAGGCCTCGATACGGGTGTTCTTGTCCGGGACAATATTTTTCCGCCGGTGAAACGGTCGCGGCATGTCGCGGCCGTGCGACTGATGGACCGGGAAGCAAAACTCACCCCACGGCAGCAGGATGTCGTCAACCTTCTGTCCTCCCTCGACAAGCCGGTGGAAGAGGTCCGCGTCATTCTGAAGAAATTGCGCATGACGCAAGGCGTGATCGACACCCTGATCAAAAATTCCGTGCTTGAGAAATGCGAACTGGAGGTGTCTTCGGACCCCTTTGAATCCTTCGGCCCGCCCCGGGTGCGGGATGTCCGTTTATCGGAAGAACAGCGGCAGGTCATTCATGACATCGAATCGCATTCGAACACCTTTTATCCCGTTATGCTTCACGGTGTGACCGGCAGCGGCAAGACCGAGGTTTACATCCGCCTTGCGCGCCAGAAGCTTCAGGCGGGGAAAAGCGTTCTGATCCTGGTTCCCGAGATCGCGATCACACCCCAGATCGCAGCACGTTTCCGGACGACCTTCGGTGAAAAAGCCGCGATCTGGCACAGCCAGATGTCCGACGCCGATCGCCTTTGGACCTGGAACCAAATATTAAAAGGGTCGATACGGGTCATCATTGGCGCCCGTAGCGCGCTGTTCGCGCCCCTGGAAGATATCGGACTGATCGTGGTGGACGAGGAGCAGGAGGCTTCCTATAAACAGGACGACCAGACTCCGCGTTATCACGCAAGGGATGCCGCGGTCAAGTACGCTCACCTCCTGGGTATTCCCGTTATCCTCGGCTCGGCGACACCCAGCCTGGAAACCTACTATTTATCTGCAATGAGAAAATATCGGCGTCTGGAGCTCAACACCCGCTTCGGCGGCGCGAAACTGCCCCGGGTTTCTTTGATCGACATGAACACGACGCCCCGCAAAGGCTTGTTCAGCGAACCCTTTCTTGAAGCGCTGTTCCACACGCTCAACGCGGGAAAGCAGGCCATCATTTTACAGAACCGTCGGGGATTCCATACCATCTATGTCTGCCAGGAATGCCAGCATGCTCTGGAATGTCCCGACTGCAGTGTTTCCCTGACCTACCATAAACGCCTAAATAAAATGATGTGCCATGTGTGCAGCACCACCTATCCTCTCACCCGGACCTGTCCGCACTGCGGCAGCCATCTGCTCCAACCCGCAGGAAGCGGCACGCAGAGAATTGAGGAAGAGCTGCAGGCGCTGTTCCCCGAAGCGCGCATTGCGCGAATGGACCTCGACACCACACGCACCAAACATGCTCATGTGCGCATTTTAACGGAGTTTGAAGAACATCGCTTCGATATCCTGCTGGGAACGCAGATGATCGCCAAGGGACTGGATTTTCCCGACGTGACCCTGGTCGGCATTATCAATGCAGACATGGGCATGGGCATACCGGATTACCGCGCCGGCGAACGTCTCTTCCAGTTGATCTATCAGGTCAGCGGACGCAGCGGACGGGGCCTCTCCCCGGGAAAAGTGCTGATACAGACCTTCTCACCCGAAGAACCTCTGATCCAGATGGCCTCGCAGCTGGATCTGCGTTCATTTTATAATCTTGAGCTTTTTCAACGCAAGACACTGCACTATCCGCCTTTCAGCCGGCTCTTTCTGGTCCGTATTTCCGGACCGAACGCCCAGGAAGTGGAAGGCGCCGCCACCCGGATCTTCAGCACGATCTCCGGCAGGATACCCCGGGCAAACTGCCTGGGGCCGGCGCCGGCGCCGATCGAACGCATTAAGAACAAGACCCGCTGGCAGATCCTGATAAAGGCGGGACGCTCGAACGATCCGAACGGGAACCGAACCGCAACGGCGCTGATGAACGTGATCAAAAGCGCACGGCAGGATGAAAAACATGTCCAGATCACGATCAACCGCGACCCCGTTTCACTCATGTAGGATCAGCAATGGAGACACTCTACCGACAGCTTGGATTCGAAACCGTAAAAGAAAAACTCGCCGGCTACGCCCTGACGGAAAACGGGAAACGGCAGATCCTGCAGCTGCGATCGTTCCTGCCGCTGGAAACCTACCGGAAAGAACAAACCCTGACACTGGAAATGCGCGATCTTCTGGCGCTGGATACGGCGCTGCCGATGCTGGGCTTTGCGTCGCAGACCGACAGGATCAAAAGCGTCCGCGTCCGGGGCACCGCCCTCGGTGAAGAAGAGCTGTGGGTGCTGGCGGACATCCTCCTTCACGGACGCCTTCTTTATGCTTATTTTCAGGATCGCGAGAATAAATACCCTTCTCTGAAAGACCTGGTCAGCGTTTACAATCCGGATCTTGAATTGCTGGAAAAATCGGTCTTCGCTTTATTCAATTCCGAACGCCGCATCGCCGATCATGCTTCTCCCCTTCTTGCCAGCCTGCGCAAAAAGATCGTCAAGCTGGAACACGATATCCGAACCAAGGTCAGTCAGATCGCGGCGCAGTGGACCGAAGAGTCCATCGCCGCCGAGGATGCCGTCGCCTTCAGGAACGGCCGCCAGGTGATCCCGATACGCGCCTCCCGCAAATCGAAGGCGCCCGGGATCATTCACGATCAGTCCCAGACGGGCCAAACCGTCTATGTGGAGCCCATGGTCATCGTCGAGATGAACAACGACCTGTATCAGGCCCGGCAGGCCGAACACGCGGAAGTCCACAGGATACTGCTTGAGATCACCGGAAAAGTACGGGAATACCTTCCGGCCGTCGAAGCGCTTATCCGGATGATGGAAAACCTTGACCTTATTCATGCAAAAGGGCAGCTGTCGATCGCGTATCACTGCGATATGCCCGGATATTCGACGCGTCATCTTCATATTAAGAACGGCAGGAACCTGGAACTTCATTTTACCCGCGAGCCGGTCCCGCTCAACCTCAGCCTGCCCGGGGACAAGTGCGGCATCATCATTACCGGCCCGAATGCCGGCGGCAAGACCGTAACCCTTAAAACGATCGGCCTTCTTGCCGTCATGAACCAGGCCGGCATGCTGATTCCCGCGGAGGCCTCGTCCCTGCTTCCGGAATACGATCAGATCTTTGTCGATATCGGCGACGGCCAATCCATCGACGGCGGACTGTCCACCTTTTCATCTCATATTCTATCCCTGAAGCATATTGTGGAAAAAGCCACCCGCAACAGCCTGGTGCTGATCGACGAGCTGGGGACCGGCACCGATCCCGACGAGGGTGCCGCGCTGGCCGAAGGGTTGTTAAAGGTATTGAGCGAACGCGGCACGACCGTGATCGCCACCACGCACCACGGAGCCTTGAAAACCCTGGCTTTTGAGAACCCGCTCTTCGAGAACGGCAGTATGAATTTCAATGACCGGAATCTTGAACCGAACTACGAGTTCATCCTTGGCATTCCGGGCAGTTCCTATGCCATTGAGATCGCCACGCGTTACCGGCTGGATGAACGGGTCATCGCTCATGCCCGGGAACGCGTCGGAAAACAGCGGGAAAAACTTGAGCGCCTGATCCTGGACCTGCAGCGAAAGATCGCGCGCTACGACCTGCAGCTTAAAGAGACCCGGCAGCTGGAAAATGAATACCGCGACAAATTGGATTACATCAATGAAAAAAAAGGCGACATCGACCATAAATACAAACATGCCGAAAAGGAAGCCGTAAAAAAAGCGGATTCCATGATCGCGGACCTGCGGCGCGAACTGGAAGCCAGTATTCGGGAGATCCGCGAACGCCAGGCAAGCACCTCTGCTATCAAGAATGCGCAGACTGTTTTCCGTTCCGCGGAAAACCTTGTCCGGGAAAAGCGGGTGGAAAAGCCCGATCTTCCCGCATCCAAACTCAAGCTCAGCGACCTTTCCGCAGGCATGGACGTTTTTGTCGTCAGCATGGGGCAGAACGGGCGCATCCTTGAAATTAACCCAAAAACCAAAAAAATATGGGTGGATGTCGACGGTTCGCGGCTTCGCCTGCAGGTGGACTGGCTGGAACCGCCCCGGAAGATCCGGCAAAGAACATTCACCTCGCTCACCTATTCGCAGGAAGGCAGTGCCTACCGGCTGGATCTTCGCGGGAAGCGCGCCGGAGACGCCCTGGCGGAAACGGATAAATTCATCGATCAGGCGGTGTTGTCGGGCATGTCGCACCTTGAGATCCTTCACGGGACCGGGAACGGCATTCTTCAAAAGATCATCCATGACCTGCTTTCGAAGGACAGACGTGTGGCCGATTATCAATTTGCCGCTCCCGAACAGGGCGGCGTGGGGGTGACCCTGGTAAAATTGCGCGAATAGTTTTATCATTGAATTTATGTTGTATATTATAGCTTGAACTGAAGTTTATCTTAGGGAGAACGACCCATGAACCGCAACATCAGATTATCCGGGAATACCTTTTATGTCGGGGTCAACGACCGGCGGACCCAATTATTTGAAAATCTCTGGCCCCTGCCGGAGGGTATTTCCTATAATGCCTACCTTATCAACGATGAAAAGACGGTGCTTATCGATACGGTGGAAGTGTCCAAAACCGAGCAATTTATCAGGGAGATCCGGGCGATCCTGGGTCAAAAACCTCTGGATTACCTGATCGTCAATCATACCGAACCCGATCATTCGGGAGCTCTGATCGCCCTGCTGAAAGAATTCCCGGGACTTTGCGTCGTCGGAAATCGCGTCACGTTCCGTTTCCTGGACGGTTTTTACGGTGACTGCCCCCATAAGAAGATCGTGGAACACGGCGATGTTCTTTCAACGGGAGAACATACCCTGCGGTTCATCGCCACGCCGATGATCCATTGGCCCGAGACGATGATGACCTTTGATGAGACGGACGGTATTTTGTTTTCCGGAGATGCTTTCGGCAGTTTCAAAACGCTGGACGGCGGTGTTTTTGACGATGAGGTGGACCTTAGCGCCTACGAGGATGAAATGCGAAGGTATTATTCCAATATCGTCGGAAAGTACGGAAAAAATGTTCAGCGGGCTTATGAACTGCTCCGGGACGTACCCATTAAAATGATCGCCTCAACGCACGGACCGGTATTCCGGAAAGATCCCGGCTGGGTCCTCTCGCGCTACGACGCATGGAGCCAGGAAAGCACTCGGCCCGGCGCCGTGGTAATCTATGGCTCCATGTACGGACACACGGAGGAGATGGCGGACCATACTGCGCGAAAGCTCAAGGAATTCGGTGTCCCGGACGTGCTGGTTTTCGATGCGTCCAAAACGCATCCCTCCTATATTTTAAGCGCGGTGTGGAAATACAGCGCCGTTGTTCTGGCCTCTCCCGCCTATAATAACGACCTGTGCCCCTCGGTAAAGACCGTCATCGACAAATTCCTCGAAAGAAAAATGAAAAGCCGGTACGTGGCCGTTATCGGCACGGCGACGTGGAGCGGCGGGGGCGTTAAAACCCTGAAGGAACTGACCGGCATCCTGGGCTGGGACCTGGTGGGTGATCCCGTCGAGGCAAAATACGGTGCATCCGAAAAGGACCTTGCGCAATGTGCCACCCTGGCAAAGACACTGGCCGAACGCATCCTGAAATAAGAAAAACGACGAATTAATCAAAAAGCCCCGCAGGTGAAGATCTGCGGGGCTTTTTTGTATCGATGGATGGATACTTACTTTTTAGGGGGCGTGTTTCCATAGGGGCATTCGCCGTTTTGTCCTCTGCCGCCTTTGGCCTTGCCGCCGTGCATGTTTCCGCCCGGTCTCATACCCGGCTTATCCCAGCCATTCATTGCCATTCCCTGACGATGACCCAGTTTCTGATACTTTTCCTCGCCGACGATCGACCGCACCTCTATCTGGTGTTTTAACCGTTCCGCGGCGAGCGATGCCGTTACTTCATTCTTCCGGGCAAGTTTGCCGCTGATGTCCTTCTCGGTTTTTCCGGCAAGGATCAGCTGGTCGATCTCGATCTGCAGCACCTTAATGTCCGCACGCAGCGGGATCGCCTTTTTTTCAAATTCAACCCTGGCCTTCTGAACCTTTGCCTGCTCTTCTTCGGTCAGGATCTGCATTGCCGGCATCCGGTCCATCATGCCCCCGTTCAGGGGGCGGCCCGGGGAATCGTTCTTGTAACCTTTACCGGCGAAAGCCAGTCCGGCAACCATCAGGGCTACCGTTGTGATGAGAAGTGTCTTACGCTTCATGTTTATCTCCTTTTATTTGTTTTTTATTTGTTTTTCCACTGACGCCATTCAAGTTTCTTCTTGGGGTGCTCTCTATGCTCTCCCTGATAACGATCCTTCAGTTCCCGGGAAAGCTCCATCCGGAACCGCTGTTCAAAAAAGATGAACTTAACGACCTGGTCCGGATCCAGGAAGGTTTCTGCTTTCGCATAGAGTTCATCGTCGAGTTTAAGTTCTTCAAGATGAAGCCGTTTGACTTCCGAGAGAAAATATTCCTGGTCTTTTTTAGTAAATGCGTCTTCATGATAAGCCCGTTCACAGAGCGTCATCATTTTTTCATGCAGCCGGTGCTTTGCTTCACGATACGGGTGCATAATGGGAAATAATTTTTCCGCCTGTTCGGATGTGAGCTTAAGGTCCTCCGTCATCCTGAACACCATATATTGATAATACTGCGGAGCGGGTTCGGAACCGTTCTGCATTCTTCCGGCCGCGAACAAATTGCCAGCCAGCATTGACGCGATCACGATCAGCATCATTCCTTTTTTCATACGATTCTCCTTCGGACGATCTTTCAAAACAGTTCTCCCAGTGTTTCAAGGTTCCCGTACTGGGCCAGATAGTCTATCATGCTTTCTTCATCAAGCGTGATCTCGGGCAGGATCGCGGCATCGGACTGCAGGAACAGGACATCGTCCGATACATTGGCGATATCTGCGGTCACGGGATTGATCTCAAAGAGGGAAACGAAAGCCAGCATCATGACGGCGGCAAGGGTCGTGACCCGGCGGGACCAGACAAACACATCGTGCCGTCGCATTTTTTTGTGAATATCCTTAATATTTGATTCGTGGCGCTGCGCCGGAAGCGCGATCTCCGCCTCTTCCTGAATGTTCTGAAAGATGTGAAAGAGCATGCGGCATGACGAACAGGATCTCAGATGAGCCCGGGCTTCCGGAAAGTTTTCCGGGTTTTCCCGTAATTCGGGAAACACCTCTTGTACATGTTCACATTTCATTTTACGACCTGCTGTAATTTTTTTATTGCCTTGTGGTATAGGACTTTTGCACTGTTCTCGCTTGTTTTCAATTTCTCGGCCACTTCCCGGAATGAGCGTTTTTCATAAATTCGCAGTTCGACCACCTTGCGCTCGGTCTCCGTCAGATGCCGCAGCCACTCCGTCCGAAAAACCTTTTTTTCGTCTTCTTCGGTGTCGCCGGCATACTGTTCGTCAAGATATTCGTTCCATCCCGAGGTCTTGTTGCGGGTGACAAAATTTAAGGCATGATGCGTGGCAATGCTTCTGAGCCAGGTATAGGGTGAGGATTCACCCCGAAAGCTCGAACGTTTCTTATAAGCCTTCAGAAAAACATCCTGGGTACAGTCCAGTGCATCGTCTTCATTTCCCACGATATGAAAGATCGTTGCGTAGATCCGGTCATGGTAATCGTTGATCCATGTTTCAAATTCTGTTCTTCTTACCATGTCCTAACCTGTTACTCAATCATAAGACCCGCAACTGCCCGCAATGTTAACAAATTATTTTATTAATTACTGTGACGTGGGGAGTTCCTTCGTGGCGCGCGCACCCATTTCTTTGATCTCATTGGCGCGGTTGATCAAATTTCCCCGTCCGGTGCTGAGTTTATTTACCGCCGAATCATAGGTTCTTTGGGTAAGCTGCAGCTGCTTCCCGATCTTCTCGAGATCTTCGTAAAACGATACGAATTTATCGTAGAGGGCGCCGCTCTTGCTGGCGATCTCCAGCGCGTTCTTGGCCTGATTTTCCTGCTGCCAGATAAAGGATACCGTCCGCAGGGATGCCAGAAGCGATGAGGGTCCGATCATGATGACATTCTTCTTGATCGCATACTGGTATAGTGAAAGATCATTTTCCATCACGGTGGTAAAAGCCCCTTCGACCGGGACGAACATGAACACGTAGTCGGGCGAGAAGATATTGTTGAGATTCTGATAATGTTTTTCATGCAATCCGTCGATATGGCGCTTCATGGAGAGAATAAGCGATTTCTTATATTTCTGAATATCGGTTTCGTTGTCGGCATGCAGGTATTTTTCATAATCAACGAAAGAAACTTTTGAATCGATGACCAGATGCTTATCCTCCGGCAGCTTGATCAGGACATCCGGCTGCAGGCGCCCGCTTTCTTCACTGAAAGACGTTTGGGTCTCATATTCCATTCCCTTTCTCAGTCCCGACATCTCCAAAAGCCGTTCCAGTATCAGCTCGCCCCAATTGCCTTGTTTTTTATTGTCGCCCTTCAACGCGCGTGTCAGATTGCTGGTCTCTTCCGTGATGACCTGGTTGAGCTTTTGCAGTTCTTCGATCCGGGTTGTCAATACGGTCATTTTGTCTGTCGTTCCCGTATGCAGTTCCTCGATTTTCTTGCGGAATTGCTCTATATCCTTTCCGATCGGCTCCAATACGAATTTCATTTTGTCCGTGCTTTTTTTGTCCTTCTCGTCAAATATTCTGTTCGCAAGATTTTCGAATTTTTCGCTCAGGGCCTTTTGCATCGCCTCATTTTCAAGGGTGTTCTCCTTTAAAATGCGGTTCTCGGTTTCAAGGCGAACCGTTTGATTGACCGCGTCGTTCCTGAGTTTTCGCTCTTCCTCGATCGTGATCCTGTCCTTTTTCCCGATCCGCAGAAAAATGAGCAGTACGAGCAACGCGCCCGTGACAGCCCCGGAAATGAACAGTATAGCTTCCATAGTACCTCGATTCTTATTTCTGCAGGCGTCAGCCCCCGTCCGGAAGGTCAGCTTTATTTTGCCGGCATTTTTCGATCATCAGATAACTGGCCCGGTCTTCGCTGACCTGAAGAAAGCAGTCGATGGCCTCATCCCATTTCCCCTGGAAGTAATACTCGAGCCCCTGCTCATAGCGTTCCTTCCTGAGAATGATCCCGCGGTCATAACCCTCCGGCATATACAGCACTTCATAAATGCGCAGCAGCTCCGAACAACCGTCGATATCGATCATATCCAGTCTGCGCGTGACGATATTTCTCTTAATATAACCAAATACGGTTTCATCTATCAAGATATTCGTTTCATATTTTTTATTAATTTTCTGAAGGCGGGATGCGATATTCACGGTCTTGCCCATCACGGTATACTCCGTGTTTCCGTTCATGTCAAAGAAACAGGCATACAGCGGTCCCGTGCATAATCCGATGCGCGCGGAAAGAGGCACTTTAAACTGATTGATCAGCACCGGATTCAACTCTTCAAGTTCCCGCATCATTTTAAGGGCGCATTTGACGGCGTTATGGGCATGTTCGGAATTTTGAGAATCCTGTCCGAACACCGCCATGATGGCGTCTCCCTGCACCTGGCAGATATGACCCGAAAACGACGAAACGCAGAGCGCCAGGGGATCCATAACTTTTTTTACGAACAGATAGGTTTCCCGCGGCGTGAGTATTTCCGAAATACCCAGGAAATTCTTAATGTCCAGGAACAGTACGGTCCCCTCCATATCACCGACAATAAAATCTTTCATAGCTCCTTTTTCCTTCATTGGCATATCCCCCATGTTGATTGTTTGACAACGCTAACATAAAATAAACCGGAAATTCCCCGCGGTTCTGCAAGCTGCCGAAATCCTTTGAGATCCTGTAACGATCCGGTTTTCAGGGATCGAAAACGAATTGCCCAAAGCATGCGGGTTGATGAAAATTCAATTCATCAATCGGCTTCCATGCTCCCCAATGCGGGTGTGAGGTCTTATCTCCGCATTTATATAAATTGCCCTGCCAGACCGAGCCATTTATGTCATAAATTCGTGAAAAAAAGGTGAAAAATTCAACAGGAATTTGAATCGCCAGCAACCATGTGACGGGCGTCACAATTTCGGGGTCTACGATCCTCGGCAAGGTGCTTTCAACTTTGATCATTTTGGCTACGTCCGGGGGGATGCTTCGCATATCGCGGCGTTTTCCCGTTTCGTCCCGTTCCGGGTCAAGAATATAGTTGACATGCAGGGTCCCCCCGCCGTTGACCTCAATATTGTAATATCCCTCCGATCCGGGGGGCTGAATGAACCATTCGACGCAACTGTCTTCATGCACTTTCGCATTGTATTCCGTATGCCGTGATTTGACGTAACGGTCTTCGACCCGGAACAGAACAAAAACGGCTTTCGGGTTATAACAGATCTTCACCTGTGTCCGCGGACGGTGGGAACTGCTTTGGGGGTGAAAATATGCCAAATCGGCGATTTTCGCTTCAGCCCATACGGGTGCGTCCCAATCCAAGACGTTTTGCCTTGCCTTTAAATTCTTATGCACATGATATAGATACTTCATAATTCACCCATGTATGAACATATCAAATAAAAGAGTAAAATTCCACTGTTTATTGGCGGGATAGCCACAATAATAATGTTTCACCGACACACAGGAGGCTCTGGGGCGAGCAAAAGGCGGGAAGGTCCTTTGTTGTATGCCACAAATTCCTTCCCGAATAGGTATAGGAAAAATCAATGATGTCGATCGTGGGGATCCCGGCAAGGGTATTCAGGGGCATGTGATCATCATATACTTCGGGACCTGTCTGTTTTTTAAATATATGCTGATACCCCAGTTCGGCGGCGATATTCCAGACAGACAAAACGAGTTCCGGGGCATACAACATGCTGTTCTTTTCGATCAAAAGCTCGAGGTCCTTATCCCCGATCATGTCGATCAGAATGCCTTTTTGAGGAAGCGGCTCAAGGGGGTGAAGCGCATAGTATTCCGAACCCTGGCAAAAATATTTGCCGCTTCCGGCGATGCCCATATCTTCGGCATCCCAGAAGATAATATCGAGTCCGGCTTTCATGTTGAGGGCGTGTATCTTGTCAAGCAGCTCCAGCAGCACGGCCGTTCCGCTCGCACCGTCGTTCGCTCCCGGGACGGGCATAAAAGGCTTCGCAAAGTCCCTGTCGGAAACAGGACGGGTGTCAAAGTGCGTACTGAGCATAACGCGATCGGTCTCGCCGGGCCTGAAACGCGCGATGATGTTGCGGGCCTCCACCCACTTCTTCGTATAGGGGTTGTAAGCGCTAAACGACTGGACGATCACCGTATCGGCAAGGGCGCTGCATCGTTCGATGATCCAATCGGCGCACGCCTTATGGTCATCGGTACCGGGAATGCGGTAGCCGAAAGCTACTTGCTTTTCCAGAAATTGGAACGCCCGCTGCGCGTCGAACCGGTGTTCGCCTGAGAACAGGGCGCTGATTGAAAACAACAATGTTATCATGCGTTTTATCATCCGCTGATCCTGATCGTGACGGTCACGCCGAAATCCTTATAATCATCGCTCTTGTTCTCGCCGTCAAGTTCCTGAGTCCTGTCGATGCGCTGGCCGTATTTAAAGAAAAACCGTCCGTCGATGTTCTTGCTGAAGCGATAGGTGACCTGCGGTTCAATCTCCCAGTTGACACGGAAGCTCTTGGGGTCCCCGAAACTCATGCTGCCGCTTGATTTGACCACCTTTTTGTCCAGCCCGTATTTCCCCTGAAGCGAAAAGGTGATCTCGTTCTTCATATTGATCACATCGATCTTCTTCAGAAAGGGCACGGGAATGCTCAGCCCTTTATTATAGGAATAGGACAGATTAAAGGTCATATTGTCCTGATAGGTCGTGGTAACGCTTGCATTCTGATAGTCGCGGGTCACATCGCCCTGGTTGTCGATCTTGATCGTTTTATTGTAGCCGATATCGGTCCGGAGGTTTCCGGCAAAACTGAAGCCGGCCTTGATCAGCGGGCTGAAATTCAGGCTGTAGGTTGACGATTCCTCGCCGATATAATAAAGCCCGTTGTCCTTGTTGAATTTATACCGGACGCTTTCGGTGCTTGACATTTGATGCTGCAGGTTGATGCTCTTGATAAAATTCAGTTTTCCGTTCAGCCATTTGTACTGACTGGGAGTGATCCTCCAGGAAAGCGTGTAATTGGGGAAGACGAATCCTTCTTTTCCCGTTTCTCCGAGTGGTAAATAGTTCCGGGTGATCGAGGAATCGTAGGGCATCAATTCCAGCGTGTCCTCATGGGCAATGATATGGATGATCTCGTCGTAATAGTCGCCGGAAGTTGTCTTGAACTGGTATTTCCGTCCCGTGCTCATGCTCTCTTTATAGTCCAGCTGAAGTGACAGGGCGCGTGTGAATTTCAGTCCGCTCGAGACCGAGAAAGAGCGGGACAGCTGATTTGTCAGGGGCTGGCTGATCGAACCCTGAAAATAATTCGTCGGCAAATATTCATATCCGCCAAAGCCGTAGCGGTATTTATAGGTTACGTCCTTATATATTTTGCTCGAATCGCTGCCCGTAATACCCGCATTGGACCGGGAAAAATTTTCCGTAAGATTCAGGCGGATGGCATCGACCCTGTCAAGCAGTTCCGAAACGGT
>JAFGVT010000066.1 GCA_016937825.1 Fidelibacterota bacterium
CAGGGAACGGGATCGAATTTGGCGGAAAACTCGAAGAGGGAAAAATAGTCCTTGACCGGGTCGATGCTCAGCGGAAGGTAGCTCGGCGGGACGTCAATATCGGAAAACTCATAAACAAAGGGGTCGGGGTTCAGAGTGAAATCCCGGAAAGCGAAGCTGCGCTCGTAATCCAGTTTTGCCTGATAGCCGGGATCCGGACCGTCGTGGTCGAACACCGCCTGGCAGATATCGGTCTCCGCGGCGGAAAGCGCGATATCATACGAATCCGTGGCGGCGCACATGGCAAAGAGGAATCCGCCGTTGACCACGAAGTCCCTGATCTTTTCCGCGACGGCCAGTTTCAGCTGAGAGACTTTTTTATAGCCCAGTTCCGCCGCCAGTTTTTCCTGGGTCAGCTGTTCGTTGATATACCAGGCGGCATTCCGGTAATTCCCGTAGAATTTCCCGTACTGTCCCGTAAAATCCTCGTGATGCAGGTGCAGCCAGTCGTATTTCCGCAAGTCTCCGCCCAGGATCTCCCTGTCGTACACCTTCTCATAGGGGATCTCCGCATAGCTCAGGGCCAGGGTTACGGCATCGTCCCAGGGAAGCGTGTTCGGGGGTGTGTAAACGGCGATCTCCGGGGCTTTTTCAAGCAGCACGACATGCATGTTCCTCTCTTCGATCACCTCCGATATCCCGGCACGCTCCGCGCCGCTGATCTTTTCATAGCTTACCCCCCTGAGCAAACACTCTTTTTCGATCAGCTCGGCAGAGCCCATGCAAAACGAACCGCCGCGGTAATTCAGCATCCATTCCACATCGATCTCCCGCTGAAGAGCGAAATAGGCGATGCCGTAGGCCTTGAGATGATTGCTTTGCCGCTGGTCCATGGGAATGAGGATATCCGCCGTCAAAAAGGATGAGAGGGACAGCAGCAGGGCCATGAGCGCGGGGAATGTGGATCTTCGTTTCATTGGAAGGTAATTTAGACAAAATGATTTAATAATAAAAATTTTTTAATTATAATATCAAATGAAAAACATTAAGCAACCCCTTATTCGAACGGCGCTCTTCGCACTTGCCCTGCTTTCCGCCGCGTGCGACAGCACGCCGACGGCCGAGATCTGCGTCAGCATCCCGCCCCAGGCCTATCTGGTGAAACGTATCGCCGGGGAAAGCACGCCGGTCACCGTCATGATCCCGCCCGGCTCCGCGCCGCCCACCTACGCCCCCAGCGCGTCGCAGATACGCGACCTGCACGAATGCAAACTGTATGTCCTGAACGGGCACCCCGATTTTCATTTCGAGGCCATGCACATCAATCCCTTCCTGAAAGGTCACCCCGAAGTGCTTACGGTATCGATGGCCGATTCGGCCGACCTGATGCGGGGAGATTCCCATATCTGGCTGTCGCCGGCGATCATGCGGGCGGCCGCCGGAAAGATCGTAAAAAAACTCTGCCTGCTCTATCCCGGAAGACAGGATGAATTGAATGAAAATTACCGTTTGCTGATCAGGGATATCGACGATCTTGATGTCGAATTGCGGGGCGTATTCGCCTCCCTCCAGGGCGCCAAATTCATGACCCTCCACCCTTCCTGGGGTTACTTTTCACGGGAATACGGCCTGCAGCAGGTCAGCATCCATCATGAGAACAAGGCGCCTGCGGCGCAGGAACTGGCGGAACTGATCGAACAGGCGAAAGCGGACTCGATCAGGATCCTTTTCATTCAAAAGGAATTCTCCTTTGAACAGCTCTCGGTCATTTCGCAGGAGATCGACGCCAGCATCATCCCGCTTGACCCCCTGAACGAATCCTGGCTGGAAAACCTCAGGCAGACCGGCCGCATATTCCAAAAGGCAATGAATGAACACTAGGCCACCCCTCATTCTTCTCTACCTCCTCTTTTTTGTGAATGTCCTGCTCTTTGGTTCTTCCTGGATGTTCAACAAAATGGTCCTTGAGGAAGGGGCAAGTCCCATATGGGCAGCGGCGGTCCGGCAGTCCATCGCGGCACTCGTCTTTCTGCTGGTGTTTTTGATCAAACGCCCCGTATTCAAACTGAAGCGGCAACACCTTAAGCTCATCGTCTTCTACGGCGTTTTCATGATGGCGCTTGCCCATGTCTTCGCCTTCAGCGGGCAGGACCACATCGGTTCGGGACTGGCCAGCATCGTGTTCAGCTTTTTCCCGCTGGCTATTGTGATCATTTCATCGCTCCTGATCCCGAAAAGCGAACCGCTCACCCTGAAGAAAGTTGCGGGCACGCTCATCGGGCTTGCGGGGATCGTGCTGATCTTTTATTCCCGCGGCGGCACGGAAGCCGAGGGGTCCCGGGTAGCCGGTATTTTTCTCATCCTGATCTCGGTATTCGTCAACGCCCTGCCGAATGTGATCATCAAGCGGGACGGCGCCGAACTGGATCCGCTCGTTCTCAATACCGGCGGATTCCTGATCGCCGCACCGCTGTTGCTCCTCTTCGCCCTGATCTTTGAAGGCGTTCCGGTCTTTACCTTTACCCGGAAAATGATCCTCTCGGAATTATATCTCGGCATTCTGTGCAGCGCTCTTGCCTTTTTTCTTTACTTCTATCTTCTGCGTCATATTTCCGTATTTAAAATGTCGCTTTCGGCATACCTGACACCCGTGGTCGCGGTGCTGCTGGGATATCTTTTTTTTGATGAAAAATTGTCAGCAGATCATTATATTGGCATGTTTTTGATCTTTACCGGAATTTTCATAACAGAGATTAAGCAAAATGTTAAACGCAGACCTGAGATTTTATAATCATCCCTTCGGAAAATTGCACATTGCCGTTCACGAGGAACGCATTGTGGCGATTTCCTTCGCACCCATCGAAAGGTCCTGGCTGAAAGCCCTGGTCGAAGAACCCGGAACAAGGTTTTTCAACGGGTCCCTGTCCGACCTTCCCCGGCAAATGGATTCCTTTTTTTCGGGCCTTGACCCTCATTTCAATTTGAAGATCACCCTGCACGGCACGCCCTTCGAGACAGCGGTATGGAAAGCCTGCATGAATATTTCCTACGGAAAGACCGCCACCTATGCCGCCATTGCGGAGGAGATCGGCAGTCCGAATGCGGTCCGCGCCGTCGGGACGGCCCTGTCCGCCAACCCGATCCCGATCATTGTCCCCTGCCACCGCGTGATCCGGACGGACGGCTCGCTCGGGGGGTTCCGCGGCGGGCTTAAATTGAAACAGCAATTATTAGACATGGAAAAAGGGATTGAATGAGACGTCTTGCACTTTTGTTCTTTGTTATACTGACGGTATCCTGTCAGCTGACCGAAACCCCCGCCCCCCGATCCTGGATACGCGTGAATCAGCTCGGCTACCTTCCGGAGTCCGTCAAGACCATCGTCTTCTGTTCGCTGGATGACAAGACGCATCCCGCGGTGTTCCAGCTGGTTGACGCTCTCACGGACGAGATCGTCCTCGAGAGCGGCGCCATCGATTCCTGCGGAGCCTACGGTCCTTTCGCCGCTACCTACCGCTTTGATCTTTCGGGCTTCAACGCACCCGGAAAATACTATATTCGTTCGGAGAACGTTCAGTCCCCCGCCTTTCTGATCAATGAAAACGTCTATGACGGCGCCGCCGATTTTCTGCTCCGCTACCTGCGTCAGCAGCGCTGCGGCTTCAATCCCTATCTGAACGATTCCTGCCATACCCGCGACGGATTCATCGTCTACGAGCCCGGCCGCGAGGGAGAGCACATCGACGTGACCGGCGGCTGGCACGATGCGACGGACTATCTGCAATATACCGCGACCTCCGCAAACGCCGTATTCCAGTTGCTGCTGGCTTACCGCGAAGCCCCGGGTTCCTTCCGGGATGCCTATGATGCGGACGGACTTCCCGGTGCGAACGGCGTTCCCGACGTGATCGACGAGGCCAAATGGGGCATGGACTGGCTCTGCCGCATGAACCCCGCGCCCGACCGTTTTTTCAATCAGATCGCCGATGACCGCGACCATGCCGGATTCCGTCTGCCCACCGAAGACTCCGTGATCTATCATGAGACATGGGAAGGCCGCCCGGTCTATTTCTGCAGCGGGGAGGTTCAGGGATTGCGGCAGTACAAGAACCGTACGACCGGCGCCGCCTCGACGGCGGGAAAATTTTCCTCCGCCTTCGCGATCGGCACGGAAGTGCTTCAACCCTTCTACCCGCGCTATGCCGAATCGCTCGAATTGCGCGCCCAGCTCGCCTATGCCTACGGGAAACAGTATCCCGGCGCCTGCCAGACTGCCTCCTGCGTCTCACCCTATTTTTACGAAGAAGACAACTGGGCGGACGACATGATGCTGGCCGCCGCTGAGCTGTACCGCCTGAACGGAAAAAAATATTTCAAGACCGAGGTCATGAAGTTTGCCGAAATGGAACCCGTCAGCCCCTGGATGGGCGCCGACACCGCGCGCCATTATCAGTGGTATCCCTTCTTCAATGCCGGCCATTACGAAGCCGCCTCGGCGCAGGATTTTGAGGAAAGCAATGAACTGATCTCCTTATACCGGGAAGGGCTCGAACGGATCTACACGCGCGGGAAAGACAATCCCTTCCGCATCGGCATTCCCTTTATCTGGTGCTCCAATAATTTTGTGACGGCGGCGCTGACGCAGATATCCCTCTATCAAAAGCTGAGCGGCGATACCCGCTACGATGAGATGGAAGCGGGACTGCGGGACTGGCTTTTCGGCTGTAATCCCTGGGGAACCGGCATGATCGTGGGATTCCCGCCTTTCGCGGACAACCCTGCCGATCCGCACAGTTCGCTCTCGTATCTCTACGACATGAAGATCGACGGCGGCCTGGTCGACGGCCCGGTCTACGGATCCATTTTCAACAGCTTGCAAGGCCTGCGTCTTCTGGAAGAGGATGAGTATGCGCCTTTCCAGTCCGACCTTGCGGTCTACCATGACGATGCCGGCGATTACTCGACCAACGAACCCACGATGGACGGCACGGCCTGCCTGATCACCTACCTGGCTTCCCTGGAATCCGGCAAGCCCGGGACCTTTCAGACCGTGGACGCCCAGGGCGCCATCATCCGCGGGAATCCCTCGAAAAAACAGATCGCCCTCGTTTTCACAGCCCACGATTTTGCCGACGGTGGAAATGTCATCGCAGATACCCTGAAAGCACATAACATCCGGGGATCCTTCTTCCTGACGGGTGATTTTTACCGCAATCCCGAGTTCAAGCCGGTCATCAGAAAACTGATCGCCAACGGGAATTACATGGGCGCCCACTCGGACAAGCACCTGCTCTACAACCAATGGGACCATGCGCGCACACTGAATATTACCGAAAGGGAATTCAAGGAGGACCTTCGAAAAAATTATGAAGCCATGGCGCAGTGGGGCATAGCCCGGGAAGACGCCCATTACTTTTTGCCTCCCTACGAATGGTACGACAAGCATATCGCGCTCTGGAGCTATCATGAAGGCCTCTCCCTGGTCAATATGACCCCCGGTACGCTTTCGCACACCGACTACACTACCCCTGACATGGGCGCCCGCTATCATGACAACAACGAGATCTATCAGTCCGTCATGCTCTGCGAGGAACAGAACACCCTGAACGGCTTCATGCTGCTGATCCACCTCGGCAGCGACGATTCCCGGCCGGAAAAATTCTACTCGGAACTGGACGAGCTGATCGCGGATCTTGACCGGATGGGTTACGAGTTTGTCAGGATCGATGAACTTTTGGATATGCCGTACCGACTGCGTTAAATATTTACCCGTAAAAATAAAAAAGACACACTTGCGTATTTCGCGAGTGCGTCTTTTTTTAATTCCCATGAGTTCGCAGTTACATATTACTTCTCATAAGGTCGAAAACCCAGAACCACGCGCCACTCACGTTCATGCAGGCCGGTTGTCTGCCAGACAACGTCCTTGACGACCCTTTCATCGGATCCGGGAGCCAGATACACATAGTTTCCTTCCCCGTTCGGCTCTGCGGCGATCTTTTTGCCCAATGCCAGCAAGCTTTCATATCCGGCATAGGCGGGATCACTGAAAAGCATCTTTCCGATCTCATCTTTATCCTGATCGTAGATGATCATACCATCGGGTTGCATGATCCATAGTTCATAATCTGCCGGTATTTTACTCATTTTAAGAAGCGGGTCGATCAGCAATTCGGGACGGATCAGAACAGACACCGAGCCAAAGAGTTCTTTCTTGTCGTCAAAGACCGGATAAGCCAGATCGACCGACAAAAAGCCCTCAACCGCCATGAATCCGCTGCTGAATTCCGGTTTTGGATCTTTCCGGAGAGCAATCACATGATCCTGCATGCTGATGTCCGTGTTCTCGAAATTCTTATAATCGGCAGGTTCGATATAGCGTAATATGCCGTCCAAGGTGATAAAGTTCGATTCGACGATATCCTGATTGTCATGGAGAATGGCAACAAGGAGTTCTCTGATCTCAGGCTCATGTTGAAGGTCCGGATCCATCTCGGTGATGCATTTTCTTATGGAAGCATCGATCCCGTCGAGACGCTTTTTCAGATCGGGAACAAAACGATCGAGCGACAAGGTCAATTTCAGCGGGACTTCCGGGGCGGCGCCTCTGCGTTCAGCCAGGACCATCCACCAATTCAAATTCGGCAGTTTCCTGTAATGTGCCGTCATCAAGCCCTCATGTTCATATGTCATGACGCCGCTTTCTTTTTTCAAGGCGTCGGAAACGGCTTCGCGCATAGATACACCGCCCCGGGTAAGGGTATTCATAAAGATGAGATCACTTTCCCCGGCAAGCACGGCAATCCCGAGGGGATCCAGAACATACCACAGATAATGGGGAGAAAAGTTGAAATCGCGATCCAGTTTTGTATGAAGATCATCGAGAAAAACGGACACACCCAGTGCGCCGATGATCTTCCGGTCCGCCACGATGGGGGCCGCAACCACCCCGGATCTTTTCCCTGTCGAACGGCTGTACACGGGGAAGCCGATCACCGCTTCACCCTTAAATAAAGATCCGAAATACGGCCGGTTGCTTAAATTCAGGTTCGTATAATCCATCTCAAGGGAATAATAGTTGCCGTCCGGCAAGACAAAGAAATAGGCACCGGGCAGATCTGCAGCCAGTTTTTCCAGATACGGTTTTATGCCGCTCCAGTCCCCGCTTTTTGCTTCCGGCGTCATCGCCGCAAGTTCGAGAGATGCCAGCGTATTCATAAAAATATCATCCAGATAGTGGGCGGCCACATTGACCGTAGCTTCGGGACCCGCCGCAAGGCCGGTCTTCTCTTTTTGGGCACACGCGGAGATAAGGATGCCAAGAGCAAGTAAAACGGCATTCAGGGTTTTCATTTTTCAAACTCCTCCATATTTTTAAGCTTTCATTTCCCCGGAAAGGAAGGAAAGTTAGGGAAAATGATCGCCAACGATATCATTCCCAATCTCCGGCAGATTTCCCGGTCCGGGTATCCTTAACTGCATTATTTATGTTTTACACGTAAATTTGGTGCATTTTCTTATCAGTTCCTAATGATTTGTACGCATAAGAGTGCCGCTCAATGTA
>JAFGVT010000067.1 GCA_016937825.1 Fidelibacterota bacterium
GTCACTGCCGGCAAAGATCGACGGCCACTACTACATTTACTACATGGCAAGCCAGCCGGGAGCAGGCATGCAGCTGGAAGCTCCCGCACCGCCCCCGAATCCCGATACGATCGAATGGAACGGCAATACCTATTCCAAGGCAGTCCTGCCATACGCTTATGACGGGGGTGCTGTGACACGTGTCTACGTTTACGGCAAGATCAGCGATTTCAGCAGTAACAATTTTATCACTTCCATCAGTATCAACGGACAGTCGTATGCGCCGAACCAAACCTATACGACGATGCCGCCCTCCATCGACCAGAAATTCTTTATTACCATCACGCCCAAAAATGCCAAGGGACATTTCGAGATCAACGGCATTCCGGAATTACCGGTATATATCCTGAATATTAAAGTGCTGCTGGAAGGAGCCCTTTAGGCAGTCTGAGTATAAAAAATCTCTCTCTCTCTCATGCAGGAGCCCGTTCAATGACGGGCTTTTGTTCTTGTCCCTAAAGATTACAAGGATTAAAATTAAGATTGAGGTTAAAGTTGAATGTTCAATGGATCGATGTTCCAAGATCAATATTCAAGGCAGGACATAGTGTATTCTCATCCAGAAGGCATACCCGCGGGACCGTTCATTGTTAATTGGTATCTATCTCTCCGGCTTTTTTCAGGGCGATGCGTGTCAGGATAGGACCGATGATCTCGAAGAAGAGGCAGGTGGCCGTGATCGTGGTGATCACGCCCGTCGCGATCATGTCGCCGCTGGTCTGACCATTGTTCAGGACCATTCCAATGCCCTTGAAATCCCGAGTCACGATCAGTGAAAGTCCGATCGCCACACCGGCCTGGGAGAGGATACCCAGTCCGATCCAGTTCTTGATGGTTTTATCAACGTGTCCGAACAAGGCCCCCAGGCGGGAACCGAAGATCAGTCCCGCAGAACGCGCCAGAATATAGACCAGGCCGACAAGTCCGAGAGAGGGCAGGGCGTCAATGTGCAGATTGGCCCCGGCGAGCGTAAAGAACAGGATAAAGAGCAAGGGCATATACGAAGGCAGGCGGTCGTGGATCTTTTGCGTCAGGTCGTAGGGCTGGGTGTTCACAACGATCATGCCGATGATCATATTGGTCAGGATCAGGGATAAATGGAAGATCGTACAGATCCCTAAGGCGATGAAGGTGGTTCCCATCAACAGGATGGACACATCCCCGGAATTGCTGAGCTTTCTTGAAAGAACAGAGAACAGAAAGGCCAGAACGCCTCCAAAAAGAACACTTAACAAAACTTCTTTAAGCGGTTCCCACATCATCGTGCCGAAGCCGACGGCCGCCGCCCCGGTCTGCTGATGCAAAATGCTTTTAGCAATGGCCGCACAAAACCCGAAGATGATAATGCCAAGTCCGTCGTCAAATCCGACCACAGCGTAGAGGGCCTTGGTCAGGGGGCCTTTGGCCTTGTATTCCTGGATCACCGCCACCGTGCCGGCAGGGGCGCTGGCGGGTGCGATCCCGCCGAAGATCAAGGCAAGGGGAAGGTTCTTTGTGATCGCATAGATCACCCCCGTCACCAGAATAAAGGCGCCGAAAGATTCCAGGAAGATGATACTTACTATGCCTTTCCCCAGTTGCTTAAGCGCCGAGAACTTCAGTTCAAGTCCGATGCTTAACGCAACGAACCCCAGAGCGATCTCGGTAAGGAACCCGAGCTGCGCCTGCTGGGACTCACCCAGAAGATTCAGCAGCGAAGGGCCCAGCAACACGCCCAGCACCATAAAACCGATCAGGGAGGGCAATTTGATGCTTCGGGCGCCTTTGCCGAAATAGAAAGCGATGATAATGATCAGCCCGATCAAAAAGAGAACCGGCAGATGGTGGATCGTCTCAAAAAATGCTGTCATAAACGTGTTTCCCCTCAAATATCGATGGAGCCGTTATAGTAGTTCAGCGAATGCGTGGTCACCATGACTTTTCCGCCGCAAAGCAGATTCTCGCTCAGGGTCTGTACCTTTCGAATGGTATCGTTGATGTAGACCGTATTTACAACCGCCAAAATGATACGGTGGAATCCTTTCTGTTCCTCGTTCATGAACTGTGAGAACAGGGGCATGGCGTATAAGTATTTTCCGGCGTTGTTCGCCTCGACGACGGAGACGTGACAATCCTGGATCTCGGTAAAGATCTCCAGAATACCGTTGAAGGCCTCGGCATCCTGAATATGCACCGTAATCTGCGAGTAATCTCGGGGCAGTTCATCGCTGATCTCCCAGGTCCCGAGATCGCTGAACTTCTTAAAGAACGCCGAAACGCTTTTTTGGGCAAGCAGGGCTTCCACATAGGAAGGGATGCGCAATATCTTGGAGATCTCGGACAGGATCCTGATATGCTCATTACGTTTCTTTGAAGGTGCGATGATGTACATAAAAAGCTTCACCGGCTTTCCGTCTATGGCGTTGAAATCGATCCCCTCGCGGGAGATCAAAACGCCGACGACAAAATCATTGATATTGTCCAGCGTGCAGTGGGGGATCGCGATGTGGTCTCCGAAACCGGTGGACCCGATCTTCTCCCGTTCCAGCAATTTTTTATAAAGATGTTCCTGATCAAGGTGCTTCAGCGTTTCCGAAGACCGTGCCGTCCGGGCGATTTCCATCAGCAGGTCCTGCTTTGAACCTGCATCGGTATGAAGAACGGAGGCGTTCAGATTAAAATAGTTCTCAAGCTTCATGATTTCCTCACTTTATTTAACGAAGAAGTTTCTGATCTCTTCCGCGTTTTTGCATTTTAACAGTTCATTGACCGCCTCTTCCGAAAAGAGCTTTTTGCCGATCTCCGAGAGGAGCTGGATATGCGGTTCTGCAGTCTTTTTCCGTGAAACGACCAGAATGAAGACCCGGGAGGGTTTCCCGTCCATGGACTGAAAATCGGTGCCCTCCGGCTTCAGGCCGACCGCCATGGTCATTTCCTTAACGGCGTCGGTCTTTCCGTGCGGCAGGGCAACCCCGTGCTGCAGGCCGGTGCTCATGGCTTTTTCACGTTCCATAACGGCATTCAGGGTCTCATCGCGATCAAGCAGACAGTTGTTTGCATTCAGCACATCAACCAGCGTGCGTATAATATCCTCTTTGTTGTTCGCCTGAAGATGCGGAATGATGCACTTGATTTGAAGTATTTTATCGAGGGGAAGGCTCTTTTTCCCATTCCCCGCGGACCCGTCGCTTGTCAATTCCTTGATCAGTTCCTCGGGTTTGACCACCGTCTTCAGTTTTTCGATCGTCTGGTTCAGGTCGAGCAAGGTTTCATACATGATGTTCTTAACATAGGCCACATCATTGGGAAGCGTGGAAAAGGCAATGTTCGTATCCTGGAACTGAAAGGTCAGGAAGGTGTTGTTGCGGCGCACATGATAGATATGGTTTTCTCCCTCGATCAGATTGATGAAAAATCCCTCGTCCTGAAAATAGCGGATCAGTTTGTTCGATACCAGTTCGGTGATCGCGGCGGAAGGAAAGACGTAATCGGTTTGGATATGTTCGTCAGTGATCAGTCCTTTTTCTACGCCCGAGCGTTTTTTCTTCAGGAGATGATCCAGCTGGACCGGGGCAAGGACGGATGTGATCAGGATCATCAGGATCGCCACGCCCGTCAGCTCCTCGTTCAATATTCCGTGGGACATCCCGATGCCGATGACAATCAGCGCGACTTCGCCCCGGGGCACCATGCCGATCCCGATGCGCGCGGCGCCCGTCATGTTGAATTTAAAAAAGCGGGAGGGAATGCCGCAGCCCAACACCTTAGCAAGATAGGCGATCAAGGTGTAGGCAAGACCGAAGATAATGATGTTCCAGTTATTGAAGACGGCAAAATTGACGAACATACCCGAGATACAAAAGAATACGGGAATAAAAAACTCATAGATATTATGCAGGCTTCCCTGAATGACATAGCTCAGATCCGTCTTTGAAAGCGACAACCCCATGACATACGCTCCGATGATCATGGCCAGTCCGGCCGATTCGAAAATGCCGGCAAAGAGCAAGGCCAGACCGAAGGACATGATCCCGACCGAGCTTGCGGATTTAAAAGTTTTCAAAAAACGGCTGATCTGTGAGGCAAAGATCAACCCCAGTGACGTGAAGATCAGCCAGACCGCGATCGCTTTGATGGAGGTCCGTCCGATAAGGGCCCAGTTCATTACGCCCGACTTGCTTAAGGAGATGCCGATCACGATGGCAAGCAGGATGATCCCCAGAATGTCGTCGATCACCGCGCTGCCCAGGATCGTAACGCCTTCGGGCGAATTGATCTTTTTCCGGGACGACAGGATACGGGCGGTGATGCCTACGGAGGTCGCGGTGCTGATCACGCCCAGGAACAGCGCCTGCGGATGCATGAAGGGTACTTTCAGGAAGACCGCCGCGATCCCGGCGCCGGCGATGAAAGAAAAGAATACGCCCATTCCTCCGATCACCATGCTGGGAAGAGAATAGCGCAGGAACAGGTTAATATCCGTCTCGAGCCCCACCATGAATAAGAGCAAAATGGAAGCGATCACCGAAAAAGCATAGAGCTCCGTCGACACGGGCAGCGATGCGGCGGGATTCAGAAAAAGGAAATTGCCGAACAGTCCGTGCGGCAATCCCGGAAGAGGCAGCTTGCCCAGCAGATAGGGACCGATCAGAATGCCGGCAAAGAGCTCGCCGATCACGGAAGGGAGGTGGAAACGCTCAAAGAGTTTGCCGAC
>JAFGVT010000068.1 GCA_016937825.1 Fidelibacterota bacterium
AAGTCCCGCGACCTTGACCTCCTGTGTCTTCCACGGAACGGGCCGGATCATGTCGATCTGCTGATCGGACCAGCGCAGGGGTAATTTCGGTTCGATATTCTTCAGTTGTTTGATATACCAGGGGGTGTTCAGCAAACTTAAGTTCACCACTTTTACGTCTCGGCGGAAATTCTCCACTTCCTGAATATACCAAAGCGGGAAGGTGTCGTTGTCGCCGTTCGTAAACAGGATCGCGCCTTCCTCGCACGAATTCAGAAGGTTGTGGGCATAGTCGGAAGCAACGTAATTCCCCCAGCGATTGTGGGAGCGGTAATTTGCCGCCAGCATATTTACGGGCAGGGCAAATAAAAGGAATACCGCTGCCGCTATATGAAGGATCTGCTTTAGTTTTTTCTTTTTGACCATCTGCTCGACAGTATCAAAAAGGGACATGGCTCCGATGCCGATCCAGATCGCAAAGGTAAAGAAACTCCCGACATAGGAGTAATCCCGTTCCCTCGGTTGCGGATCGGGGTTGTTCACAAAGAGAACGATGGCCAGTCCCGTCATCACAAAAAGGATCAGCACCGGGAAGGCGCGTTTCCAGTCTTTGCTGAAATGGAAAAAGGCCCCGATCATCCCGATGAGGAAGGGAAGTCCCCACAGCTGTTTAAGGTCAACACCGGGCCCGCTCCAGCCGACGCCGCCGCCCTCGGCGCGTCCCATGTACTGCCAGTTGAAATAGCGGATGTACATCTGCTTGAACTGATAGCGCCAGAAAAAATCAAAGGGACCGCGATACTGAACGTCCGAGGTGTTTTGCTTCATGGCCTCTTCCCTGCTCCAGGAGTGCTGGCCGTACTGCTCCCGTTGAAGATAGGATACGGCGGCGGCAACGGTCTCGGGATCGTTCTCGTCGATGCGGGGGTTCTTTAAGGATCGGATGAAGATCATTTCATAGCTGGAATAACCGACCAGCACCAAAATGAGCCCCACCGTGACCAGACGGCTCCATTTTGCCGCCAAGGGCCGGGTCTTGAAGACCCTGCCGAACAGAAAGAACAATCCGACGAACACGGCCGCAAAGACCAGCAGGGCAAGCGGAAAGGATACGGCGGCAGGGTTGATGTCGATCACTTTCGCTATTTTCGGGGTGCCGTCGATGATCCCCTTATGGATGATCAGGTAGGTCAGTCCCGCCAGCGCGGTAACACCCAAAAAGGATTTGATCTCAAAGCGGGAATACCGGAAATAGATGATGAGGGCAATGAAGGGGATGGCCAGGATATTCAGCAGGTGGATCCCCACACCGATCCCCAGAATGTAGAACATGAACAAAATGTATTTTTCGCCGTGTTTTCCTTCAATGTCCGTGGCATCCCACTTGAGCACAAGCCAGACGGTCAGGGCTGTCAGGAGCGTACTGAGGGCATACACCTCCGTTTCAACGGCGTTGAACCACTGGCTGTCCGAAAAGGCAAAGGCCATCGCGCCCGCAAAGGCTGAAAAATAGATCATGAACTGCTGTTTGAGGTCCGTCGCTTTTCCTCGGAAACGAATGATCAGCAAAATGATGCTATAGTATAAAAACAGAATGGTGACCGCCGATGAAAGGACGGACAGCACGTTGGTCCTGAAAGCGATATCGCTGCTGAAGGGGATCATGGTAAAGATGCGTCCGAACAGCAGGAACAGCGGGGCTCCCGGGGGGTGCGGAACGGAAAGGGTATAGGAGCAGGCGATGAATTCTCCGCAATCCCAAAAAGACACGGTGGGTGCCATGGTCAGGAAGTAGATCACAAAAGAAAGAAGGAGCGATCCGAGACCGAAACCCAATTTCAGTTTATTTGCCTTTTTTATCTTGTCAATTAGCATGATGGTCCTTTGTTTGATTTATTTCTCTGTATCCTTTTTTTCGGTCTGACTTCCTTTTTCGGGAGGGACGTCCGTTTTACTCGCGTCCTCTTTTTTATCCCCGGCGGTCTTGTCTTCCTTTGGCTTTTTCTCGTTTTTCTCGTTCTGCGCTTTGTTCACTTCATCAACATAATTCAGGCGCAGGTCGCTGATGGTTCCGCTGAGAAATTTTTCTTCTTCCCCGGAAAGATTTCCGGTCGTTTTTTCATGCAGTGCGGCCAAAAGATCTATCGTTTGTGACGCCTGCTCAAGCTCCCGCTCGATCTTCCCGCTCATCGGGTCCGGAAGCTTGCCTAAACTGATGAATGCCGACTGGACCAGGCTGTAGACTAAGCCCATGAACAGCTGTTCGCTTGAGATCTTATCTGCCATTTTTTCCTCCAAAAATTACTCTAGAAAGTTAATTTAATTCTATTTGCATTGTATAACAATAAAAACATCGCTTAAAAAAGGCGTACGCTGTATATGTTTCATGAGGGAAATGAGTTCCTGCAAATTTGCGGAAGAACGGCCGTCACGCCAGACCCCGCCGCTTAGCCGATCCCGGCATAATGTATCTTTTTAAAGTAGTGGTCAAGAAAGTATCTCCGGAATTCCTTGTTTTCCGGAAGCAGAAGATGGGGGTCCCGGGTGAAAGCCGCAACGGCGGCTTTTCGTGTCGTTTCAAGGATCTTCCTGTCGGTCAGCAAATTGAGAAATTTCAGGTCCGGCAGACCGTGCTGGCGTGCGCCGAATACATCTCCCTGCCCGCGTTGACGCATATCTTCTTCCGATATTTCAAAACCGTCGTTCGACCGTTCCATGATCTTCAGCCGTTCATATGCCGTATCGGCCGTGTTGCGCCGGACCAGAATGCACCAGGAAACCGCCCCGCCCCGCCCGACACGTCCGCGCATCTGATGCAGCTGGCTCAGGCCGAAACGTTCTGCGTTCTCGATCAGCATGACCGTGGCGTTCGGGTTGTCGACACCGACCTCGATCACCGTCGTGCTGACGAGCAGCTGAATTTCATTTCTACCGAAAGCCGACATGATGCGGTCTTTCTCTTCCTTTTTCGTCTTTCCGTGCAGCATGGCGATGCGAAAATTCGCAAAACGGACGCTCAGGTCCTCATATCCTTTTTCGACGGCCTGCAGGTCCGATCTTTCCGATTCGGCGATCAGGGGATAGACGACATAGACCTGCCTGCCCGAGGTCATTTCCTTTTCCAGAAAATCGTAAACTCCGGGCAGCCGGCCGGGATCGACCACTTTTGTTTTTACGGGGATCCTTCCGGGGGGTAATTCGTCGATGACCGAAATATCCATATCCCCGTAAAGGGTCATGCTCAATGTCCGTGGGATGGGGGTTGCGGTCATGGCCAGCACATGGGGATGCATGCCTTTTCCGATCAGAGCGGCGCGCTGGTCCACGCCGAAACGGTGCTGTTCGTCGATCACAACCAGGCCGAGATGCGAAAACAGCACATCTTCCTGAAGAAGGGCATGGGTACCGATCACGATGGGGATCTGGCCCGAAACGATCGCCTCGCGCAAGGCATCGCGCACCTTACGCGTCATTTTCCCGGTCATCAGACAGGACCTGACATCCAGGCGGTCGAATTCCTTTTTGAAATGCTCATAATGCTGGTTCGCCAGGATCTCCGTGGGCGCCATGATCGCCGTCTGATAGCCGTTGGCCGTCACGATGGCGGCCGCCATGGAGGCAACAAGGGTTTTCCCGCATCCCACATCTCCCTGGAGAAGACGGTTCATGGGAACCTCGGCGCCAAGGTCGGTATAGATCTCTTTAATGACCCGTTTTTGCGCACCGGTCGGTTCAAAGGGCAAGTGGCGGTACAGTTTATGCAGGATGTCGCCCGCCTTGCTGCAGCGGGCGGCATTGGGTGTCTGCCTGATCTTGTTCCTTTTGATCGCCAGCATGCTCTGCAACATCAGGGATTCCTGGAACTTGAAGCGGTGTTTCGCTTTCTGCAGCGCTTCCGGGGAATCGGGAAAGTGGATCTGGCGGACCGCCTCCAGGAAGGGCGACAAATCAAATTCCCTGAGCATGCTGTCCGGAATGCAGTCCGGGATTCCGGGATCCAGATTGTCCATGACCGCAGCAAATAGCCGGCGGAATGCCCTGCTGCTGAATCCGGATTGGCGCAGATTTTGGGTCAGGGGATAGACGGGGATCACGCCGCCGGTATTCAGCGTGTCTTTCCCCGGATCGATGATGTCAAAATCCGGGTGCGTCATGGTGTTGCCGCGAAAGAACTCGACCTTCCCGAACACCGAGATCGTATCGCCGGGCGAAAACGCCTTCTGGATCCATTCGGTCCCGTGGAACCAGTTCAGCGTCAGCAAGCCCGACCCGTCGGAGATCTCCACTTTCAGGATCTTTCGTTTTCGTGCGGGGATCAGTTTGATCTGCCGGACCTCGCCGACCACGGTGCATTCTTCACCCGTAATGAGCCTGCCGATCGGCTTGACCGAGGACCGGTCCAGATAATCCCGGGGAATATAATATAAGAGGTCCTCAAGCGTATGGATGCCGGCTTCCGCCAGGGCGGACTGCCGTTTTTCGCCGATCAGGGGCAGACGGATAACGGGTATTTTCAGATCATCATACATGTTTTTTTACCGGTACAGATACTTTATGACCTTATGAAATCGCTTGCTCCAGCTGTTTTCGTCGTGTTTTGCGCCCGGGATCCTTTTGAACACGACCTCCCGGTCGGCTTTCCATCCCGCTTCCGTCAGCGCCCGGTACACCGCAAGCTGGTGGGGTTCCATTTCCTCGGCCGCGGATTCTTCGCTTCCGATGTCCATCCAGATGCGCATGGGGTGCTCTTTGCCCTTTTCCTTAATGAACGCGATCAATTCTTTATTGTTAAGGCCGAAGGAGGAGGAGAGAGCCCCTACCTTTGAAAAGATCTGCTGATGTTCCAGTCCGATATAAAGGGAGATCAGGCCGCCCATGGAACTGCCCATGATGCCGGTGTTCAATCGGCCGGGCTGCGTGCGGTAATGTTCATCTATATAGGGTTTCAGCGTCTCCGCAATAAAGGACCCGTACAAAGCGCCTTCCGCTTCGATTTCCCTTCCGGCATAGTGGAAGGGAAAGGGCGCATACTCGTTCATGCGCCGGTCCTCTCCGTTGTCGACCGCAACCACGATGATCTTGCCCATCTTGTTCCTTTCCATCATCCGGAAAAGGGTCTCGTCAACGTGCCATTCGTCGCCGAAGGCGGTCTCGGTGGAAAAACAGTTCTGCCCGTCGTGCAGGTAAAGGACCGGATAGGAAGCGCTGTCGCTTTCATATCCCGGCGGCAGCCAGATCCAAATCCTGCGTGTCCGGTCCAGCTGGGGTATAGGGAAAGCTTCAATGATCTCCATATTGCCGGCTATCCGTGGGGCTGTTTTCCCCGCATCTCCCGGTTCAGCCCATGCCTTCACGACATAATGTCTGTTTAGAACCCGCTGCCTCAACGTTTCTTTCCGGTTCGGCCGGGACATGCCGTTCGCGCGCGTTTCCACCCTGTCCCAGTTCCCCAGGGTGAACTTGAATTCGGCTTCCTGCCGCGGGAGCTCCGTTTCGAAGGTGTATTTTCCGGGTCTTTTCCGTATCATCCTGAAATTGGGATCGCCGGGGTTCCAGTTGTTGAAATTGCCCGCCAGGTACACGCCCGTTCCTTCCGGGAGCGTGTCCGGAATGCTGAGGGTCAGGGTCCAGCGCGTCAGGTCTCCGGACAAACAGCCGGAGATCAGCGCCAGGGCAATAATGAACAGTTTCCGGGTCTTTCGCATCGCTCGGCATTACTCCTTTACAGGTCAGCAGGTACGAGGGCGTGTTTCATGAAACGGCGATTTATTCTTTGCTACTGGTTAAATATATTTTTATTTTCCTTAAACAACAAGGATTCATCGTATGTTCAACACCTCCCGAATCAAATTCATCCTGATCGCCATTGCCCTGCTGTTTGCGGGCGGCGTGCTGTTCTATTCGCAAAGTATCGTCAGCGACCTGCGGGAGGACTCCGAACAATCTCTGATCTTCTATACCGAACTTTACGCCCGGCTCGCCGGCGATGCGGCCTTCACCGATTACGGCTTTTTCTTTGAGGAGATCATTCCGCGCATTTCCTTTCCCGTGATCATCACCGTTCCCGGTTCGAACGAGATCAACGCCTGGAAAAACATCCCCGCAATTGCCGATACGGCGCAGGCTTCGGCGGAAGTATACGCCGAACTGCGGACGCTTGCCGAAAAAATGGACGAGAGCAATATCCCGGTACCTCTGATCATTGACGGCCGCACCGTCGGCCTGATCCACTACGGGGACAGCGAAAGCATCCGCCGCCTGACCTGGCTGCCGTTTATCGAGATACTGGGAGCCTTCGTGATCATTCTTGCAGGGTTTATGGGCTATCAGTACATAAGAAGCAGCGAGAAAAAATTCATCTGGGTGGGTCTGGCCAAGGAGACCGCCCATCAGCTCGGCACGCCGATATCTTCCCTGATGGGCTGGGTGGAGCTGGTGAAACTGAAACTGGGCGGTGACAACGAGATCACCCGGGAAATGGACATCGATATCAAGCGGCTGGAAAAGGTCTCGAATCGCTTCGCCCAGATCGGGGCGAAGGTCCGCCTGACGCCCATCGCCGCGGCGGAATTATTTGAAAATGTAAAGTCCTATATCGAACGCCGGATCCCGCAGAAGAATCAGGCGGTTGACCTGCATTTTGTGATGAAAGCCAGCGGCATGATCAAGGCGAACCCGGAACTGCTGGAATGGGCCCTCGAGAACCTCATCAAGAACGGGGTGGACGCCCTTGAGGGAAAACCCGGAAAGATCGAGGTCGTTTTCCGGCAAACCGACGATACGATCTTCATCGATGTGGAAGACAGCGGGAAAGGGATCCCCGACAAGCAGTGGAAAACCATTTTCAAGCCCGGCTACAGTACCAAAAAGCGCGGCTGGGGCATGGGATTGTCACTCACCAAGAGGATCGTGGAGGAATATCACAACGGGAAGATCTTTGTCCGGCATTCCAAACCGGGGAAAGGCACCTGCATCCGGGTGATGCTGACCGGATGCTGCGTGGATGAAAAACCGGCGGTAAACACGGCGGGCTGAAGATCAGAGATCATTACAAAACGGATTTATACATCTTAAGGCTCAACGGGATCGTTCCACGGTTCCATGCTGAGCAGCAATTTTAGGAGATTCTTTCGCACGGCGATCACCTCGTTGTGCTTCAGATCGCTGTAGAGCATCAGGACCCTGCCTGCGGGCATCGCCGCCATGTCCTTTGTTTGAGCGGCGACATAGGGTATTCCGAGCGAATCGCATTGCGACATGAACCGTTCCGTCTCGTACTTTGTGCCGCCGTTCTCCGTATAGATATTGACGAACCGCCCTTGAGCCTTCCGAAGCCAGTTCATGTAATCTTCTTCATTTCCGTAAAGCCCGTCAAAAAGAAAGACATCGGAAATGCGTTCCCGGTAACCGCCGTAACGCAGGATATGCGCCATGACATAGTATCCGCCGCTGTGGCCGGAAAGGATGATCCTGCCGATGCGCCGGGTCCGGACGATGCCGTCGCTTTTCAGCGAATCCAGCAATTCGTCGACAAAACGCCTGAACCCTCCCTCGTCGCATAATTTTCCGTTAAAGGAATCCGGCGCGTTCTTCGGGCCTTCCGGGACCACCATGAGCAGATTTTTTCCGCTCATTTCCAGTTGCGTTTTGAGTTCGAACTGCTCAATGCACCTGTCAATATTGTTTCCCCAACCGTGAAAGTGGACGATCAGGTCCGTGGAAGCGCCTTTGCGGTATGCTTCGGGAATGAGCACCGCAACGCTGTTGTCGGAATAATGTTCGTCCGCCGGATAGTGGATGCCCTTGCGGATCATCCCGTCCGCTCGTTCGGGATGCGGAAAGGGGGCGTTTTCCAGGCGGTACGTCAGCCGTTCCGGCCGGGACGCGCAGGAGACGATCAGCAGAAGAACGACGCAGAGGCAGATCGGGACTTTCATGGTTTACTCCTTACAATAACGATAACTTATCACATCCGCCGGAAAATTCAAATGTCTAAAACACGCCGTGATGACCTGCCGCCGAGAATTTCATTCTTTCCAATCCCGTTTTCTTCATTATATTATCTTCATGCTGAAGCCGATCACGCTACATGACCTTACTATCCCCGTCCCGGTGTTCCTGGCCCCCATGGCCGGATTTACGGACAAACCTTTCCGTACCCTTTGCAAGTCCTTCGGCGCCGGTGTGGTGTACACGGAATTCGTGTCTTCGGAGGGAATCGTCAGGGAAAATGAAAAAACGATCCGCTACATGCGCTTTGACGAGGCGGAACGCCCCGTCGGCGTACAGATCTTCGGCGACGACCCGGAGACCCTGGCCCGCTCCGCGCAGTTCATCGAAGAAAAGCTCAAACCCGATATCATCGATCTCAATTTCGGCTGTCCCGTCCCCAAAGTGGTCAAAAAAGGCGCCGGGTCCGCGATCCTGCGCGACCTCGATCATATGGAAAAGATCGCGGCATCCCTTGTCCGCGCCACCTCCCTGCCGGTCACGGTCAAGATGCGTTCCGGATGGGACAACGGCCATATTGTCGCCGTAGAAGCCGCCCGGCGGCTGGAAGCGGCGGGCATCCGGATGATCACCCTGCATCCCCGCACCACCAAGCAACGCTATGAAGGGCTTTCGGACTGGAGACTGATCGCAGAAGTAAAAAAAGCGGTGCGCATTCCCGTGATCGGGAACGGGGATATTCTTACCCCGCAGGATGCGGAACGGATGATCGGGGAGACCGGATGCGACGGGATCATGATCGGCCGGGGCGCCATGGGAAAACCCTGGCTGTTCCGGGACGTGATCCGTTTTTTGACTGCCGGGGAACTGCTCCCGCCTCCCTCCAAAGAGATGATCGCGGAAAGTTTTTTCCGGCATCTGACATTGCAGCAGGAGCATTATTCCCTGATGTATGCCGGCAATCTCTTCAAACCCCACGCTTCCGCCTATATCCGCGGCATGGACGGTGCGGCGCACATGCGCTTTGAGATCAATCGCGCCAAGGACATCGAACAGATCAGGGAACTGGCGGATGATTTCTTTTCAAGCCATGATCTTAACGCTACATGACAATAAAAAATACGCTGCACCGCCCACGGGGATCCGGAGTCCGGCGTTCCTGACATTATCCGGTGTTTTTTTCTCGCTGCGAATACCCATAGCTTTCGCGGCCTTTTTTTATTAAATTATCCCTCGTTTTGGAGGAAACGTGACGATGACGAAAAAAATGAAAATTCAGGATGTCATGCCCCCGACCTTGCGCATACTCCCCGTGGAGGGCATCATTCCGCTCCCCCATATCATTTTTCCGGTCATGATCCGTGAAGATCCTTTGCATACGCTGATCGCCGACGCCCTGAAAAGCGACAAGGTCATCGGCGTTTTTACCCGGATCCTTTCCGCCGAGCCCGAAACGGAAGAGAGCATTGAAGAAATATACGAGACCGGGGTCGCCTGCTCGATCCTGAAGATCATTCAGACCGGTGACGGAACCTCCCGGGTGCTCCTGCGCGGATTGTACCGGATCGCCATCGAGCGCGAGCTGGACACTGAACTTCCTTACCGCACGGCAATCGTCCGGACACTGAACGAGATCCCGGGTCCCCGGATCAGAACCGAAGCCTATATCCGGACCATTTCGGATCTCTTCCAGCGCATCATCAGCATTTCTCCCATCTTCCCTGAAGAGATCCAGGATGTCATTTTCGCGATCGAGGATCCCTCCAAATTATCCGACCTTATCGCTTCTTCCCTGAATATTCATGTGTCGGAGAAATATCAGTTCCTTAAGGAACTCAATGTCACAAAACGGCTAGACCTCCTGGTCAAGGCGCTTCAAAAGGAATATAAGATCATTGAGCTGAACTCCCGGATCAACGATCACGTCAACAAAGAGGTCAGCCGGCAACAGCGTGAATTCCTTTTACGCGAACAGCTGGAAGCCAT
>JAFGVT010000011.1 GCA_016937825.1 Fidelibacterota bacterium
CGGATGAAAGGGGAGCCGCGCTTTCATTGCAATGCCTGCAACATTTCCTTTTCCGCGACCGTCAATACCGTCTTTCATAATACGCGCATTCCACTGGAAAAATGGTTCGGTGCGATCGTGCTGCTTTTCGAGAGAAAAAAACCGGTCTCCGCGCGCGCGCTGGCTTCGGAAATACAGGTGAACAAGAACACCGCCTGGCAGATGCTGGTGCGAATCAAGGAGTCCCTTGCCCAAACCTGCACGCGGGTCTCCGAAGGACTGAACCCGGAAGCGCTGTTCCGCGAGATCGAAGAAAAGGTCAACCCTCAAAAGATCGATATTCTGCAATTGATCGTTAAAAAACTTCTGGAAGTCAACAAGGCCGATACAAAAATATCATGATGGCGGCGAAACCGGCATCCGAGGCTAAAACACACACGGGAATACGGAGACACATGAATGAACGCATGATCGGAATGGATGCCGGATCGGTCACGGTTTCGGTCGTTGAGATCGGCAGGGACGGGAAACTTCTGAACGCCGTCTACCGTCCGCACGCCGGAAAACCGGCTGAATGCCTTCACGAAATTTTAAGCGCAATGGATTTCAACGGTGTTGTCGGCGTTGCCCGCACCTCTACGGCTCCGGACCTGATCGCCCGCTGCCCCGAATACGATTCACGCGTTGCGGTCATCGCCGGAAGCAAGCATGCCTATCCGGACCTCCGTTCCATTCTTCACGTCGGCGGTGAAAAATTTGCGCTCATCCGATTTGACGAGAACGGGAACTACCGCCATCTGCGTTCCAACACGTCCTGCGCGGCCGGGACCGGAGGATTTCTGGACCAGCAGGCTAAGCGCCTGCATCTGAAGGACAGCGCCGAACTTAGCGCGCTGGCGCTCTCCAATACCGGCGATACACCCAAGATCGCGTCCCGCTGCTCCGTATTTGCCAAAACGGATATCATTCACCGCCAGCAGGAAGGCTACTCCCTCGCCGAGATCTGCGACGGCCTGTGCCTGGGACTGGTCAACAATATTGCCGATACGCTGAACCTGCTGGAAGGCGGCCTTTCCCCCCTGGTCTTCACGGGCGGCGTCGCCCGCAATCTTGCGGTCGTAAAGCACCTGCGCAAGGTAACGGGCTCAGAGATCCGGGTGCACGAACATGCGCATCTTTTCGGCGCCATCGGCGCCGCATGGCTTGAACTTGAGCAAACTTCCCGTTCCGGGCGCGCGATACGGCGCGAGGACATCCTGCCGCCGCCCTCAAGCGACAAATCCTATTTCTACGACCCGCTCGATCTGACCCTGAGCAGCTATCCCGATTTTAACGGGCGGGAGCATTACGACTTCCCGGTACGAAGCGGCGGCCGGCCGGTCGAAGTGGATATCTACCGCGAACTGGAGCCGGGGCTATCCTCGTCGCTGTCTTTGGGCATTGATATCGGTTCTACCTCCACCAAAGCCATTCTTATCGGTCCGGACCGCGTTCCGGTGGCGGGACTATACACCCGCACGGCCGGACAGCCGATCATCGCGGTGCAGGATATCTTTGAAACCATCGACGACATGAGCAAAAAACATGATCATACTTTCGATATTGTGTCGGTGGCAACGACCGGGTCCGGCCGCAAATTTATCGGCAAGCTGATCGGTGCGGATCTGATCATGGATGAAATTTCCGCCCATGCCCGTGCCGCGGTGGAGCTGGATCCGAAGATCGACACCATTATCGAGATCGGCGGACAGGATGCCAAATTCACGACCCTGCGCAACGGCGTTGTCACCTTTTCCAAGATGAACACCGTCTGCGCCGCAGGCACCGGAAGCTTTATCGAAGAACAGGCGCAGAAACTGAATGTGGGCCTGGCCGAATACTCCGAACGGACGCGCGGCGCTCGTGCGCCGCTCTCCAGCGACCGCTGCACGGTCTTTATGGAACGCGACATCAATCATTATCTGAACAAAAATTATTCCGTGAACGAGATCCTGGCGACGGTGCTGTTCTCTGTCCGGGAGAACTATCTTCAAAAAGTCGCTTCCGGGGGCTCGATCGGAAAGCGTGTTTGTTTCCAGGGGGCAACGGCAAAGAACAAGGCACTGGTCGCGGCCTTTGAACAAAAACTGAAACAGCCGGTCTTCGTATCCCGCTATTGCCATCTGACCGGAGCGCTCGGGGCTGCCATTACGGCAATGGGGAGCATCCGTGAAAAAAGCGGTTTCTGCGGGATCGGTATTTACAAACAGGAGATCCCGGTCCGCACCGAGATCTGCGACCTGTGTTACAATCATTGCCGTATCCGCATCGCCCGGGTCGGAGAAGAAGAGGTCGCCTACGGATTTCTTTGCGGAAGGGACTACAACACCAAAAAATTTGTTAAAAAAGAGCGTATCCCCTCTTTGCTGGAAGTTCGCAAAAAGCTCCTCGCGGACGACCTTCTGCCGGAGCTCAAAAACCCCCTGGCTACGGTGGGGATCCCGGCCGGGCTTCAGATCTTCGAAGAGCTTCCGCTTTGGAAGAAATTCTTTCATTCCCTGAACATAAAAACCGTGACATCGGAATCCGTCAAAGACGTGCTGGATCTGGGTAAAAAACAGACAGGCGCGGAATTCTGCTCTCCGATCACGGCATTCCACGGTCATGTGCGCTTTCTCGTTGACCGCTGCGATGTCATCTTTCTCCCGATCCATCTTGAAGACGGCAAGGAGCATGATCATCCGCAGCGCATGAGAAAATACTGCTATTACACGCAGTTCAGCTCGGTGATCACCTCGCTGATGAAAAAGAACGGTACGCGCATCCGCAGCATGCGACCCCTGATCAACCATCGTCAGAATCCGTTGCTGATCAAGGCGGAATTACTGAAAGCCCTTCTTCTTGCTTTTCCCGGAAAACTATCCATCCTGGCCGTGAACAAGGCGTACGACGAGGCCTGGGCCCATTACCGTGCCATCAGGGAAAGAATGAAAACGCTCTATACGCCGCCTGCGGACGGAGAGGTCAAGGTAGCCTTGCTGGGCAGACCCTATACCGTTCTTTCCGCCGCCATGAACAAGAGCATTCCGGACTATTTCGCGGAACAGGGTGTCGAGGCCTTCTTTACCGATTCGCTTCCCACCGCTGATCCGGATGACGACATGAACCTGCTGCTCGACCATTTTCACTGGGCTTATCCGGCCGCGATCCTTGAGGCGGCGGATCTTTGCACGCGCACAAAAGGCTTGTATCCGGTGTTCATTACTTCCTTCATGTGCGCTCCGGACTCGTTCGCGCTGGAATACTTCAAGCGTATCATGGATGCGCACGAGAAGCCCTATCTCATTCTGCAGCTGGACGAGCACGATTCAAATGTCGGCTACGAAACCCGCGTTGAAGCGGGCGTGAGGGCGTTCAGGAACCACCTTGCGGCAACGCAGGGGGAAAACCCGAAACCCGCCAAATATCCCGTTGCCCCGACCACGGAGCATGAGATCAAGGGCAAAACGCTGCTGCTTCCCAACTGGGACCCGATGGTGATCCCGCTAATCGCCGCAAATCTTCGCTCCGCGGGGGTAGACGCCCGGGTATTGGAAGAAACGCCCCGGCTGATCGCAGAAAGCATGAAAATGAACACCGGCCAGTGCATACCGGTCAACGCGATCGCGCACGAATATATCACCTATATAAAAAAATATGGACTGGACCCCTCAAAGACCCTTTTGTGGATGACCCGGGGCGGCTGGGCCTGCAATATTCCGATGTACTCTCCCTATATTAAAACCCTGCTGAATGAGAGCGAAGAAAATGTCGGCGGCGCCGGCGTTTATATCGGCAATATCGCCATGTTCGACATCAGTCCCGTCGTTTCGGTAAAAACGTATTTTGCCTTCATGTTCGGAGGAAATTTAAAAAAGATCGGCTGTATGATCCGTCCCTATGAGGTGGAAAAGGGAAAGACGGATCGGGTGCTTGCCCAGTGCCGCAATATTTTTCGCGACGCCTTTCTGGGCAAAATGCGCTATCTGGATGCCGTGGAAATGGTCATGGAATATCTCGATGCGATCGAGACCGACCGCAGCAGGCCGCGCCCCAAGGTGGCGATCTTCGGCGACCTGTATGTGCGCGATAACGAGGTCATGAACCAGGACCTGATCCATGTCATTGAAAAGGCCGGGGGGGAGGTCGTGATCACGCCCTATCACGATTATGCCAAGATCGCGTTCGCAGCGTATGAAAAAAAATGGCTGAAGCAACTGAACGTTTCGGATCTTGTCGTTTACCGGACCCTGCTGGCGGCCATGCAGCTGTTCGAGAACCGTTATCAGCCCAGTTTTGGGAAATATGTCGGGGAAAGCGTTTCCCCGCGGAATCCGGATGCCGTCCGTGAGCTTGATCGGTTTCATATCCGCATCGAGCAGGATGGCGAAAGCTATGAGAATATCCTGAAAATATTCCGGATCATCAAGGAACACCCCGATATCGCCCTCTTTATTCAAACCAACCCCTCCTTCTGCTGCCCCTCGCTGATCACGGAAGCCATGAGCAGGGACATTGAGGAGATCACCGGCGTTCCGGTGCTGACCATCACCTACGACGGAACGGATACGCCCAAGAACGACATGATCGTTCCCTACTTAAAATACGCCCGCACGGGGGCTCCCGAATAAAGGGTGCCGCCCGGACGCGGCTTGCGGGAACATTTCATTGTTGACATTTATTTGCTCTTTTTGTTATACTATCCTTTAGAGGTTTTTTTATGACCAGGACCAATGTCATTCAGTTCAGCGAATCCTTTCCTCCCGTTATGGACGGAGTCGCAAATGTCGCGCGCAATTACGCCTACTGGATCCGGCAGAAATACGGAAAATCCTATGTCGTGACGCCCGAGTTTCCGGGTTATGTGGACGATGAGATCTTTCCGGTCATTCGCTATCCCTCCCTGCCGCTTGCGCTCAGAAAACCCTACCGGCTGGGGGTCGGAGTACATAATCCCGGTTTGTGGAAAAAGCTGTACAACCTGAATGTCGATCTTGTGCATGCGCAAAGCCCTTTCAGCGCGGGGAATATCGCCCTGCAGTTCGCCCGCCAGAAGAACGTGCCGCTGGTTGCGACCTTTCATTCAAAATTCTACGACGATTTCAAGGAGGTGACCCGTTCGGATGCCATTTCGTGGCTGATGACCCACCTTGTCGTCGACTTTTTCTACTACGCGGATGCGGTCTGGGCGGTCAATGAAAGCACTAAAGAAACGCTGATCTCCTATGGCTACAAAGGCTCGATCGATGTCGTGCCGAACGGATCGGATTTTGTGATACCCAAGGATCTCGACCTGCTTGTCCGCTCAAGCGAAAAGAAATATGGGATCTCGCACGAGGGGTTGGTTTTCCTCTTCGTCGGACAGATGGTGAAACAGAAGAACGTCCCCATGATCATCGATGCGCTGAAAAGGGTGCGGGATGCCGGGCAGGACTTCACGATGCTCTTTGTCGGGGAGGGGAAATCCCGTGAAGCCTTCGAAGAAACC
>JAFGVT010000069.1 GCA_016937825.1 Fidelibacterota bacterium
ACAAAGCCGCGCAGGTATCGCCGGAACTGGCCCACGTAGGACATTTCCGGAATGATGACGCGGTTCTTGTTCCGGATGAATTCCTTGAAGGGTTCCACCAGGAAGGGAAGGATCAGCTGCGGGATCATGGCGGAAACGGACATGCCCATGGCATTGGCCTTGTTGACGGCCTCCTTGACCGCGCCCTTCGTCGAGCCCCAGGCGATCACGCCGAGCTTCGCGTCCTGCGGTCCGTAAAAGCGTTCGAACTGGAATTCTTCCTTGAAATGGTCAAGTTTTTTCCAGCGTTTTTCAGTCATCTTCGCGTGGGTCGCCACATCGCCGCGGGGATCGCCTTTTTCGTCATGCTCTATCCCGGACCCGAGATACTCTCCCCCCTTGATGCCCGGGTAGGACATCGGGGAGACCCCGTTCTCGGTGATCTTGTAACGGCGGTAATCCTTCAGGTCCTCTTCGGAGGGCGTTTCGCGCCGGCAGACCTTGCGGAACCCGCTCGCCCCGCCGCCGATGGATTCGGGATTGATCGATTCTTTCCGGTGGCCGATGAACTGGTCGGAGAGGATGATGACGGGAAGCTGATATTTTTCGGAGATGTAGAATGCGAGCACGGTGCAGTCGAAGCAGTCTTCCACATCGCAGGGCGCGATCACCACGCGCGGGGAATCCCCGTGCGAGCCCCAGATCGCCTGCATCAGGTCGGCCTGCTCCGTCTTGGTCGGAAGCCCGGTCGAGGGGCCTCCACGCTGCACATTGACGATCACGGCCGGCAATTCGGCCATGGACGCGAGCCCGATGCCCTCGTTCATGAGCGAGATGCCCGGTCCCGAGGTGGCGGTCATGGCTTTTTTCCCCGCAAAGGAGGCGCCCAGAACGGCGTTGATCGACGCCAGCTCGTCTTCCATCTGGAGGGAGACCCCCTCCTTCTGCGGAAGGTAGCGCGCGATCCATTCCATGATCTCGGTGGAGGGCGTGATGGGGTACCCGGCGTAGAAATCCAGTCCGGCATAGATCGCTCCCAGAGCGATGGCTTCGTTCCCCTGCATCACCAGGCGGGGCGGGCGGGGCTCATAGTCCAGCCGCAGCGGATCGATCTTGACGATCTGCTCTTTTACGAAGTCCTCGCCGGCCCTGATAGCCTTGAAATTGGATGCGATGACCTCATCGCCTTTATTCCGGAAGGTTTTTTTAATGGATTTCTGCAGGGCTTCCTTCGGAAGGGAAAACAGTTCCGTAATGGCGCCCAGCATCACGATGTTCTTCGCCAGCCGTGAGCCGGTATGCTCCTCGGCCAGTTTGCCGAAAGGCACCTTGTACCAGAACTCGCGCTGGGTCTCGGTCAGGGGAACCTCGTCGTCCGGCATCGGATCGTCCGAATCGCTGACGATGACCAGACGTTCCTCCAGCTGCATTTCCGCTTTGAAACGCATGAAATTGCTCCAGCTGAGCACGACCAAGATGTCGATCCTGTCGCCCTGCGTCTGAACGGGGAGATCGCTGATCCGGACCCGGACGGAACTTTCGCCGCCGCGGATCTGCGCTCCGAAACTTTTCAGCATGAAGACAAACAGTCCTTCACTTGATGCGGCATTTACGAGAATTTCTCCCGCAGAGATCACGCCATCGCCTCCGGAACCCGCTATCCCGATTACGATATTTTTGTTGTTCAGCATGTTTCCTTTACCCTTTTTGCATTATCGAAGAAAAAATCGACCGAAAAACGAAAACGCCGGTCAGCGTTCATTCTTCATTTTTCCTATTTTCTTTATTTACAAGCACTTAAATCAGCATATTTTGGTGTTGATCAATCCGGTTCAAACAACACCCGAAGTTACCCTTAATTCTTCTTAAATGTCAACCTTCAATTAAGATTTTTATGCATTATTTTGTTTTTCTCCTTCCTTTTCAATATTATCCGGCATGAAACAGTCCGCCGCCGCAACCAACATCATGCTCGTTCTTGCCGCCCTGCTCTGGGGACTCGGCTTTGTCGCCCAGCGCAACGGCATGGATTTCATGGGTCCCTTTTCGTATTCCGCGATCCGTTTCGGCATCGGCGTCGTCTGCCTGCTGCCGGTGTACTTCATGACCCGGAAGCGGGAACGCGATCTGCCGGCAGGCAGGGGATCCGTCATCTTTGCGGGATTGATCGTGGGACTGTTCCTCTTTCTGGCGGTCAGCGCCCAGCAGATCGGGCTCAGGACGACCACGGCCGGCAAGGCGGGATTCATTACCAGTCTCTACATGATCCTGGTGCCGCTGTTCGGGGTTTTCCTCGGGCATAAGACGAGCAGAAACATCTGGTTCAGCATCGCCGTCGCACTGGCGGGAGTGTATTTCATGTCCGTCACCCGGGGGTTTACCATCCTGCGGGGGGATCTTTTCGTGCTGATCTGCGCCGTCCTCTGGGCGGTGCATTTTCTGCTGATCGCCCATTACTCGCGCCGCATCGGAGCGATACGCCTGTCCATCATGCAATTCCTGATTTGCGCCGTTCTGAGCCTGATCGTGGCGGTTTTTTCCGAAGCGATCAGCCGGGACGCGATCGTTGCCGCGCTGCCGGCCATTCTTTACGGCGGCATCGGGGCGGTGGGTATCGCCTACACCCTGCACGTGATCGCCCTGAAAGATGCCAACCCGGCCTACGCCTCGCTCATTCTGAGCACCGAAAGCGTCTTCGCCGCTCTTGGCGGATGGATCATTCTGAACGAAAGCATGACGCCGCGCCAGCTGGCCGGCGCCGGGCTCATTCTCTGCGGGGTGATCTTTTCACAGCTTCGAAAACAAAAAAAAACCGGGCTCATCGAAGCGGCGAAGCTGTGACAGCTTAAATTCCGCGAACCCCTTCTTTATCCTCTCAGGTGATCACGCTTTTCTCGCTTCGATCATGACGCCGAGCGCCTCGACCAGTTCGGAAATGCCGGCAAAGCATGCCGCGATGTCCGGAGCGGACATATAGGCCGGGGTCGAGACCACCCTGTGCGCGGCATCCGTGACACAGTTGCGGGCGTCGGATATTTGGTGAACGCATCCCAGGGCCTCGATGTCCGCCGCCGTATGCGGATCGTCGCCGACGGTCAGGGTCAGGGAGACGCCCAGCTTCGCGGCTACCACGGCGCCCAGCACCGGGGCGATGCAGATGAAGCCCAGCGGCAGCTGCCGCGCCATGGCGGCGCTCAGGACCCGGAACACGTCCTTTTCCACCTCGCAGCGGACGCCGTCCTGCGCATAGCTGCACAGGTTGGCGGAGGCTCCGATCCCGCCGGGCAATATGATCGCGGAAACGTCGTCAATATCCAGTTCGGACAAGGGGGTGATCTTTCCCCGTGCAATGCGGGCGGCTTCGGTCAGAACGTTGCGGCTTTCCGCCATGGGCCTGCCGCTGAGATGGTCCATGACGCGGAACTGCGGCATGTCGGGCGCAAAGATCTTCACCGGCATGTCCCGCCGGCTCAAGGCCAGGAGCGTGCAAACGGCCTCATGGATCTCGCTTCCGTCCGCACGGCCGCTTCCGGACAGAATTAAAGCTACGGGTTTCATAATTTATCCTTTTGGGTTAATGGGAAAGTCGATGCGTCGATGTGTGGATACGTCGATGCGTCGATACGTCGATGCGTCGATACGTCGATAGGTCGATGGGTCGGTGCGTCGATGGGTCGATGGGTCGATAGGTTTATGGGTTGATAGGTTGCTCTCCATTTCTCCTTTTCTCCCCCTCTCCCCCTCTCCCCCTCTCCTTCTCTCCGTAGCCTTCTTCTTCTTGACCAACGTAGCTCCGACGCTTCGGAGCGTAGTGGGTGGCGAAGGAGAGTTTACTCATTCATCGGCCGTCAACTTCTCAACCTGCTCTCTGATCGCCCGGATATGTTCCGGGTTCGTGCCGCAGCAGCCGCCCACGATGCAGGCGCCCGCCCTGACGATGCGGGGGACAAACGCGGCCATAGCTTCGGGTGATTCCGGGTAAACGGCTTCTCCGCCCTGAAGAACGGGCATGCCGGCGTTGGCATGAACAAGGATCGGGTGGTCCGGCGCAGTCTGACGTATCGCTTCTACGATCCCGGCCATCCCCGAAAGACCGTTGCCGCAGTTGGTCCCGAGGACGTCCACCCCGAGCTCAAGCATTTTTTGGGCATAGGCTTCCGGCGTGACGCCCATCATGGAAAATCCGTTCTCAAAGGTAAAGGTGCAGATGAGCGGGAGCCCGGTGGTCTTTGCGGCGCGGATCGCCACCTCCGCTTCGTCCAGGTCCGAAAAGGTCTCGAGGCACAGAGCGTCCGCGCCGCCGTCCGCCAGTCCCCTGACCTGCAGCAGAAATCCTTCATACAGTTCCGCTTCGCTGACCTCTCCCATCATCAGGATCACGCCCGAGGGACCGACGGAGCCGAGCACCCAGTGCTCCTTCCCCGCCGCACGGCGCGAGAGTTCCGCTCCGGCTTTGTTGAGTTCGTAGGTCTTGTCCCCGCATCCGAAGAGGTCCAGCTTATGCTTCGATCCGCCGAAGGTGTTGGTCTCGACCATGTCGGACCCGGCTTCGACGTAGCGCCGGGCGATCGCGGCGACCGCTTCGGGCTTGCTTATATTCCACGCCTCGGGGCATTCGCCCGAGCGCAGGCCCTCCGTCTGCAGAAAGGTCCCCCAGGCGCCGTCCGACACCCGGACCCGCTTTTCGGAAATCATCTCGATAAAAGGTTTTCTCATACCGTTCCTCCGATAGTGAAAATCTAAGAACGAAAAAGCGGATCTGCACGCATTTTCTCAATACCCGCTTCCGGATGCGCGCGGGCGGGAAATGAAAAAGCGCAGAAATACCGTATCAATAATCCCCGCTTCTGCCTATATTAGAGCATGACGGAAACACCTTATGACATCATTGTGATCGGCGCAGGCGCGGCCGGACTGATCGCCGCAGGAACGGCGGCGGAAGCCGGGGCCTCCGTGCTGCTGCTGGAATCCATGAAGCGGGCGGGACGCAAGCTGCTGATCACCGGAAAAGGCCGTTGCAATATCACCAACAATTCGGATATTGCGGAGTACATGAAGCAGATCTATCCGGTCCCGAAGTTCTGCCGGCCGATGTTCAGCCGTTTTTTCCTCCCGGATACGCTGAGGCTCTTTCATCGCCTGAACGTTCCCACCCTTGAGGAGCGCGGGCGGCGCATTTTTCCGCAGTCCCAGCATGCCATGGACGTGGTCGACGCCCTGGTAAGCTGGATCGAGGGACGGGGGGTCACGATAAAATATCAGCGGAAGGTGAAAAATCTTCTCGTTGAAAACGGCGCGGTCAAAGGGGTCGAGCTGGATACGGGAAGCGTGTTCCCGTGCAGAGCCGTCATCCTGGCGACGGGCGGACGCTCCTACCCCGCGACGGGGAGCACCGGGGACGGCTATGTCATGGCGGCCGCGCTGGGACACCGGATCGTCACGCCGCTGCCCGCGCTCGTGCCCCTGACTACCTCGGGCGGACTGGCGCCGGAACTGCAGGGGCTCTCCCTGCGCAATGTCCGTGCGGACCTCTATCTGGACGGCAAAAAAGTCCGCAGCAACTTCGGGGAAATGCTGTTCACGCACTTCGGCCTTTCGGGTCCGATCATCCTCGATATCAGCCGCGACGCCGTGATCGCGCTGGCGGAGGGCCGCCGGGTCGAGATCGAGCTGGACTGCAAGGCCGCCCTGGACGAGACGGTCCTGGACGCACGCCTGCTGCGCGAGCTGGATGCGAACGGCCGGGCGAAGCTCAAGACGATGATCAAGAATCTTGTGCCCCTGAAAATGGTCCTGCCTCTCTGCGCGCATGCGGGACTGGACCCGGAAAAATTCTGCAATCAGGTCAGCGGCGAGGAACGCAGGTCCCTGCTCACCGGATTAAAGCATCTGCGCTTTACGGTGACCGGTCATACCGGATGGAACGACGCCATCATCACCTCCGGGGGCGTGGACCTGAAAGAGGTCAATCCGTCCACCCTGGAAAGCAAACGCATTCAGGGACTGTATTTTGCGGGAGAGATCCTCGACCTTGACGCCGCGACCGGCGGCTACAACCTGCAGATCGCCTGGTCCTCGGGTTTTGTGGCGGGAACGGCAGCGGCGGACGCCGCCGGAGGACAATCATAATATCACACGCTTAAATTTTTGAGGGCCTTTCCGTCTTTCGTGCGCCGGACCGACCGCCGGGCGCTTACTCTGCTTTCTTCTGCTTTTCTTTCTTCATCAGGGCCATGCTGCTGCCGCCGAAGATGAAGAATCCCAGACCGAACCACACGTGCAGGTGCGTGATCAGCGCAAAGGAAGGCGGCGTTCCCGTAAGGTAGTTGATGAAAAGGGGAATGCTGGTCAGAAGGGTGATAAAAAAGGTCACCATGCGCAAGATGTTGAGAGCTTTCATTTTTTCTCCGTGTATCGTTTAGAGTATATGGGTTTTCTTCATGGGGTGCGGGACCTTGATCACCAGGATGCGCAGGGGTCCCGTCCCGGTGTTGTGCCAGCAGTGCGTGATCATTTTCGGACTTTCGATCAGCGTCCCTTCGCCGGCTTCTTCCTTTTCGTCGCCGATCTCCACGGTTCCGCGGCCTTCCAGCACGTAAAAGGCGACGTCCACCGGCGTCTTGTGCGGCAGCAGCGAATCGCCGGGCGGCATCATCAGGTGCACGATCTGCGCGTGCTCGCCGTTGTAAAGATCGCGCCCGTCCACTTTCTGTGCATTTTCTTTTACCGGGGTCTCTTTCCAGTTGCGTTTGACGATCATGTCTGTCCTTCCTGTTTAATGATTATAATTCCGCTGTCCCGAATCGGAACGCGATTTTAAAATACCTATTTTACCTGCCAAAGCAAAGGATTATCCGCCGGCCGGACCTTCGTCCGAAATTCCTGCCCCCGCGGAACATCTTTTTATTGCATGCCGTTCCCGGCGGTCATAAATTCCCTTATGATACGAAAATACCTCCTGATCCTTCCCTTCTGCCTCGGGCTTCTCTTTTCTGCGTCCGGCGGGACCCTTTCGGCATCCTGCGCCGATTTCCTCACGCTGACTTCCGGCGGCGGCTATGCCAGCGTGCGGGATC
>JAFGVT010000070.1 GCA_016937825.1 Fidelibacterota bacterium
CATGCCGATCCCGATGCGACCGACGATCATGTGTACATCATCTATCAGGTCCCGGACTATTCCGTCCACACCGTGGATGCCGACACCTCGGACGCCGTACCGGAAGATTACAAGAACCGCATCTATTTTATGGATGTGACCTACGATCTGACGGGCGTCGAAAACGTTGCGGACGTTCCGGCTTCCTTTGAACTTGAACAGAATTATCCGAACCCCTTCAACCCGGTTACGACGATCGCGTTTGACATTCATGAGTCCGGCGAATACCGCATGGACGTTTTCAACGTGCTGGGCCAGAACGTTCAAACCCTGTTCAACGGACAAAAGGACGCGGGCCGCTATGAAATTGAACTTGACGGTTCACGCATGTCCTCCGGAATTTATTTCTACTCGCTGACGGGAAAAGGGCTTTCGCTTACCCAAAAATCCGTTTTGCTAAAATAAAGCCGTTCATAAACCTGCAGGCGCCCCCGCCCTTCGGCTGGGGACGCCTGTGTTCTAAGGGGATTGTATGAAAAAAGGTTCTATCCTTTTAGTTGTTTGTCTAACGATATTTACCTTTGCTTTTGGGGATATTGTAGGGTCCATCAGGGGTTCGGTCGTTGCCGCGGAAACGAACGATCCGCTGATGGGTGTCAACATCCTGGTGGAAGATACGCGTTTGGGCGCTTTTACGGACCTCACGGGCTACTACAATATCATTAACCTTCCAGTCGGGGAATATACCGTCACCTATATGATGATCGGGTATAAAAAGGTCATTCAGCGCAATGTCCGGGTTATCCGGGACCAGTCCACCATTATCAATGTTCGCATGGACGTGGAGGCGGTGCAGGGCGAGGTCGTGGAAGTGATCGCGGAACGGCCTTCCGTTGAAAAGGACGTCGTGGGACGCAAGGTGACCATGGAGACCGAACAGGTGATCAACCTGCCGGTCCGCGACATGACCGAGGTGTATACGCTGCAGTCGGGGATTATCGAGATCAAAACAGCCGACCTCGGCATTCCCGGTTTTGAAGAGCGCGGGATCGAGCAGATCCACGTGCGCGGCGGCCGCGCCAATGAGACCGGTTTCATGATCGACGGCATGTACATTGAAAACCCCATTTACGGAGGCAAGGGTAAAGGCACGCGCCTGAACCAGTTCGCCGTTGCGCAGGTCGACTTTCAAACGGGTTTCTTTAACTCGGAATACGGCGATGCGATGTCCGGAATGATCAATACGGTTACCCGCACCGGCCCGGAAAAGCTCACCGGCATGCTGCGATACGAACTCAGCAATTTCGGCGGGATATCCTCCGACCAGGACCAGCTGCGCGATTTTTCGAAGATCGCCGGCGGTTTCGGCGGACCGCTGTTTACCAAAAACATCCGCTGGTGGACCAGTTTTGACATGACCAAACAGGCTTACGGCGTCTATAAGTTCGACGATCTTGCCTTTGACATGAACGATCCGCTGAGCGACTACAATACCGACAACCACATCAATCCTCTCGACACCGTAGCGGGATGGCGCAGCTTCGGCTTTGACAACACCTTTGATATTTTCAGCAAAATGACCTTCCTGGTTTCCCCGAAGATCCGCCTCAACTTGTCTCACTGGTATGTGAACTCGAACTATAAAGCCTTCGATCCCGCCTACATATTCTATGATCTCGGCAAGAACGAAGTGGAAAAGATATCAAAGCGTTATGCCGTGGAATGGCGGCATCAGATCGACGATAAAACCTATTACACGCTAAATTATTCCGACTTCACCCAGGAAATGACCATGGGCGTCCGCAATTACGATACCGACGGCGACGGCTATCCCGACTGGGTGGAACAGCGCTATTGGGCGGATTTTTACGACAGCACAAAAGTCCCCTATATGGATGACGGCTCGGGCACGAACATTCCGCTGGAATACGTGATCTCCGGAACGGATACGATCTGGAACCGGGGCGACGAGCTGACGGACTGGCTCACCGCCGACCAATACAATCAGCCCTACGTGGTCTACCCCTTTATCGACGAGGACATGATCATCAAATATCAGAACAGCCCGAACCTCTACAATTACGCGGGTGAATTCTATTATACCGGCGCGGACCGGTACTACCATTACACCAAGTCGCGGACACGGGAATTGCGCGTTGACGTGACCTCCCAGGTCGGACGATACAATCAGATCAAGGGCGGCGTGGATTACAAAACGCACCAGATCACCTTCGACGAAGTCCAGCTTCCCTGGCTCTCGACGCCCTATACCGAAAATTATTACCGCGTGCCGCAGGAATTTTCCGGCTATATCCAGGACAAGATCGAGTACCCCTGGATGGTCATCAATGCCGGCCTGCGTTTTGACGCCGCGAACTCGAACGACTCCATGTGGGCCGACCCCCGGGTTCCGGAAGCAACCCTGTATCCCACGACCTGGGAATTCCTCTGGAGTCCGCGCCTGGGATTTTCCCATGTGATCACGGACAAGTCCACCTTCACCTTCGGTTACGGGATCTATTACCAGAACCCGACCTATCGCGATATTTACAACAATATCGACGAGCGCGACAACCTGGATGAATTCTTCAACACCCCCCTTCCGCTGGTCGGGAACCCGTCCGTGAGCGCGCAGAAGGTGACGAGCTACGAATTCGGCCTGAACACCGAGATCCTCAGAGAATATGTGCTGGGGATCGTCGGCTGGTCAAAGGATTACAGCAACATGAACTCGACCGAACAGGTGCGTGTCGGGTCGGTGACCTATACGACCTTTGTGAACTACGATTACGGTTCCGCGCGCGGCCTTGACCTGATCTTTGAAAAACGCCGCGGCAAGTTCTTTACCGGCAACCTGCAATATACCTATTCCGTCGCCATGGGCAACCGTTCGGATCCCTGGGAAGGGTACCGGAACGGGGAAAATCCTCTTACCATGCCCAAGAACGAAGTGCTTCAGGATTACGACCGCACCCACGATTTCAGCGCTCAGCTCACCTTCCGGGTCCCCAAAGGCTACGGCATTCCGATCGGAAATTACAATTTGTTCCAGAACACCATGACCAACCTGACATTTATCGCGATCTCCGGGGCGCCCTATACGCCCATTCTGCCGAATGATCAGGCAGGTCCCCAGAACAGCGAACGCATGCCGGCGTATTACACGACGAACCTTGCCTTCAGGAAATACATCGACGTGATCGGGAAAAGCCGGGTCGTGCTGGGTTTCGTCTGCACCAACCTGTTCAACCGCAAGAACGCCCTCTATGTCTATCCCCGAACGGGCGATCCGGACAATCCCGGCGGCGTGGATGCGGGATATATTCAGCAGGGGCTCAGGAGCAGCAGTTTTTATGACAGGCCGTGGTATTACGACGACTACCGGAGCCTTGACCTTTTCGTTGAAGTTGAGTTTTAAGGAGTTATTTCATGAAATATATTCACCGCATAGGATGTTTGCTGCTGCCCGTAGTGCTGATGGCGATCCCGCTGGACGTGAAATACGGAACGCATTTCCAAAAAGCATCTGCCAACCCGATCTATGAACGCGCCAAAAGCTATGCCGATCAGGGCAAGTTCAAGACCGCGATCCTCAATTACGGGAATTTTGTCGATCACTGGCAAGGGGATGTTGCCGGTGCCTGGGGGGACTATCAGTACCTGGCAAATGTTTCCTTTATGCTCGGAGTCCCCGGAAAGGATAAGAGCGGGAACAACTATCCCTGGGCCATGAGGCCTCATCCGACAAATACCGACGAGATCATTTACTGGGGACCGAGCGTCTCGGAATCCTGGCTGGACCGGACGAACAACCAGATCAATACCGATTGGGACGTCGTTCTGGGTTCCAAGGGAAAAACCTTTTCCGGCGACATTACCGCCGGCGATTACGCCGCCCCCACCTGGACCGACGAGAACGACACCTGGCCATTGCTGGCTACCTCGATCGCCCCGGAATCCTGGCCGCTGCGCGAGAATGACCTTGGCGACGAAGAGCGCTACTGGCCGGGCTGGTTCGCAACCGATACCGACCCCTCTTCTCCGACCTATATGAAAACGGTCGACGGTCGCTTTACCTCCGACGTGGACATCTATCTGGAATTCGACGACAGCTTTGCCGACCGCGAACCGGTGTCCGCCTATAGCGGATATCCGACCGGTTCCCGCGCCTACGCCACGGTCCATTCCTATGGCCGCGCCTACGCGGAGGATATTATGTTCGTGACCATGAAAGTGGTGAACGAAAGCGACAAGTACGGACTGAACAACGGGCTCGGCTATGATTACGAAGGCGCCTATTTCGGCTTTTATTTCGACGCCGACATGTTCAGCGCCTATTATTACGGCGGCAACCGTCCCTGTAACACCAACGACGGCGACATGATGGGATACAACGCCACCTATGACTACGCTTATATTTACGACCTGGACCAGAAAGAATGCAGCGGCGCCTATAAGGTCGACGCCTTTGTCGCGGTAAAGCTTCTGGACACCCCGCGAGCCAGCGACACTGTCTGGGTCAACGAAACGAACTTTATTGCCCCCGGCGAAGAACTCGGGCTGACCGACTGGCACTGGTTCGACTGGTACAACCGCCCGGGCGTCGTGAACAAGGAAGGGTCCGGCGGGCCCTTTATCGGGGACGGCTCCACGCCCGAATCGCCCAAGAAAGAGCAGCTGATGTATCAGCTCATGTCCGGCGATACGACCGGACTGACGGACAAAGAGGACACCTGGTTCTTCCACGCGAACAACAGCGGAAGATTGAATCCGCATCTGGACAGCATGGAAGGATTGATGACCGCCTTCCCGAACGGACTGGACTGCGTCTGCATGATGTCGTCCGGCCCCTTTGACTTCGGGGTGGGCGATACGGCGATGTTCTCCTTTGCGGTCATTATGGGCGAAGACATTCCCGACCTGAACCGGAACGCCAACATGGCCCAGATCATGTACGACCTGCGCTATCAGGGCTTTTCGGCGCCGCAGGCGCCCACCGTTTCCGCGATCACCGAATGGGATCCCGAAACGGAAAAAGCCGTTGTGCGCGTGATGTGGGACGATGCCGCGGAAAGCTCGCGCGATATCGTGACCGGTTACGCCGATTTTGAAGGGTATCGCCTCTACAAATCCACCAACGGCGGACAAACCTGGGGAGAACCGCTCTATGATGTCAATCAGACTCAGGTGGGTTACCATCCGCTCGCTCAATATGATCTTTCCTATAGCGAGGATATGGCCCGCTATGGACGGGACATATCCGGCCCGGACCCGATGGCGCCCTGGATCGACCTGGGCAAAAATACCGGACTGCAGCACGAGTACGTCGACAACGATGTCCAGATCGGCAAAGAATACACTTACTCCGTAACGGCTTACGATATCGGGATCGAACCCGGCTTTACCGTCGAAATGACCAGCGAAGAGATCATGGACCCGGTCTCCGGCATCACGTATGAAGTGATCCGCTACGACACGACCTGGTCCAATACCAACGTGGACGATCAGTGGTCGGCCTATTCGCTCGAAAGCCTGGAGAACCCGAAAGGGACCACGCCGCTCTCGCCCCAGTTCGTCCGGATCACGCCCTCGCGCTATCCCATCGACATGAAAGCCAGCATCGACCTGGTTCCCGGACCCAATACGGTCGGGAACACCGAAACCACGATCCGGATCGCGGACCCTGCAAAGGTCACGACCCATCAATACAAGGTCAAGGTCAAGGCCGGTTCCGCCTTTATGACCTACGGTCCCTACATCAAGAACCCGAAGTATACCGTGATCGACCTGACGGACGGCGATACGCTGATCCATGAACATTCGAACAACGACATCGACCCCAACGTCACCACGCGCTACCGCCCGATCTTTGACGGGCTTCAGATCGTCTTCGAGAACATCGAGCGCGCCGCCCTGAAGGACGTCGTCTGGGCCTCTGACCAAAAATACATCTCGACCACACCGCGCTCCACGCTGCCCTATCCGCCCTCGGCCGATTATGCCATCATTTTCGGAGCGGCGGACGAAGTGCTCGACACGGCGTTCTGGAACAACCCCCTGACGACGCGGCCGGTGCCCTTCAAGGCGATACGGCTCGCGACCGGAGAACGGGTTCCCCTCCTGGTGCTGGAAGAATCCATCAGCCGGGACGATACCCTGAATTTCAAGGACGATATCGCCTTTTATGAAACGAACGTCCCCGGGCGGCCCCCGACCCAGACCGTTCCGACCTGGATGTTCGAATTTACCTGGGACACGTTGCTGCTTTCCCCGAAAGGCTATCC
>JAFGVT010000071.1 GCA_016937825.1 Fidelibacterota bacterium
CACCGCGCCGCTGCGATGGATGGCTTCTTCCACCCGGAAAAGCAGAAAGGCGTCCGAAGAATTACCCAGGGTAAAGACGATCATCGTGAACAGATAATTGACAAAATTTTTGTCCAGTTGTTTAAGCGACAAGGAAAAGGGCTGGGCGCTCTTAACGGTCGCAGGGCTTTCCTTAACGAAGAAAATGATCGTCAGGACCGCCAGGATCCCCGGAATGATCGCAAGATAAAAGGTCCGGCGCAGGACCAGAAGGGGATCGTTCATATTGAATCCCAGAAAAAGCGTCAATAAAACGATAAGCGCCAAGAACGGTCCTGCAACGGCGCCCGCATGGTCCATAGCCCGGTGAAAGCCGTAGGATTTTCCGCGGATGTCCTTATTTACCGAAGCGGCGATGAGCGCGTCCCGCGGTGCGGTTCGGATCCCCTTGCCGACCCGGTCGAACATGCGGACGAAGACGATCTGCCAGGCCGCGGTCACGGCGCCGGTCAGCGGGCGGATGAAGGAAGAAATGGCATAGCCGATCAGAACCAGGAACTTGCGTTTTCCCAGTTTGTCCGAGATCACCCCGCTGAGCAGTTTCAGCATGGCGGCGGTCGTCTCGGCGATGCCTTCGATCACGCCCAGGACGATGGCGCCGGAACCCAGTGCCGCGACAAAGACCGGCACCAGGGGATAGATCATCTCCGAGGCCATATCCGTGAAAAAACTCACCACGCCGAGCATGATCACCGCCAGCGGGATCTTTTTGCTGATATCTTTTTCTTTGATCATTTACTCTTTCCTTCCGGCCGTACAGTCCGTTAACAATATTTGCCGCCTTCCCTTAGCGAGAGCGGGTGCAACGTGTGCCCGGACAGAAAATGGCGCACCCAGTCCGGGTCCGTCTTGGAATACTCCCGTAAAGCCCAGCCGATAGCCTTGTTAAGAAAAAATTCCTTTGTCGTGCAGTTCGCCAGGATGGCTTTAGAGAGGAAAGCGGTATCGGTGTCCCGCTTGTATTTCAGCTGAAAGAGAATGGACACCCGCTTCACCCACAGGTCCGGATCCTGGATCCAGGCGGTCAAAACGTCAGCTTGTACTTCGGGATGCCGCCGGACGATCTCCCCGATCAGCAGCGCGATGGAATCCACCGTATCCCACCAGGATTTGCTTTCGATCAGCGCTTTCAGACGGGGGATGTCGGCCTTCCCGAGCTGCCGCTTCATTTTCCAGAGATAGTTCAGCGCCGTGTACTGGAATTCCCGTTCAGGCTGATCCCAAAGTTGGGAAACAAGATCCCAGTCGACCGCGTTCTCCCGGCACTTTTCCTTCAGGAAGGGATCCGTCACCGCCAGACGGGGTGCTTTCTGCAGACCGAGGAAGGGAAAGCGGTGCTTCATGTAGGCTTCCATGCCCCCGGCTTTGCGGGGATCCGCATGTGAACGCAGGGCTGTGATAAGGTCGCTGAGCGGGATGTTCATCGGATGCCTCAATTTTGTGAAAATTACACCAAATCAAACTAAAAAACAAGCAATGAGGAAGGGCAAAATTTGCGCCGGGACCCCCGAAACAAGCGGATAAACACGCCGCCTTCTTCTGATATCCCCAAGCTGAAGTATTTATATTTCCTTGATAATAAAGCAATTATTTATTAGAATAACAGGTTCCGATCAATAAAAAGATCAAACCGGGGAAGCAGGGCCGTCATTCAGCGATCTCTTCCTCTCGTATTCAAAGCCGGGGAGGCAGATATGAAACGATCTCTCAGGGGTATCCTTATTGCCGTCGTCGCGACCGCGTTCCTCTCATCCTGCTGGCTGCCGGAAGATTTCGATGCAAGGGTGCTGATCGCTCCGGACGGGAGCTATACTTTTACCTACGAAGGCGTGCTGAGCAATGTTCTGGCGCTGGAAGCGATCTCAAAAGATGCCTTCACCGAGGAGAATGATGCCGAAGTCCGTGAACAGGGAGCCGAATTGAAAAAGGAACCCGGATTCACGGCGGTGGATTACCTCGGCAGGGGCCGGTTTAAGGTAAGTGTACGTCTCGACAAGCCGGCGGGGAAGACCTGTCATTTTCTGAGCAAGGACATCAAACTTTTCAGTGTGGAAGCCGGCGAGGACAAGACCTTAAGCGTCACCTCATTCATGCTGGAGGAAAATGATCTTGAAAGTCTTCGCGCGATCGGTGGCCGAACAAAGGGCACCTTCACCGTGCAGGTCCCGAACAAGCTGAAGGTGCTGAGCGAGAATGCCGATAAGAAGCAGAAAGAGGGCAAGACCGCAAAGAACTATATCTGGAATATCGACGATCCCCTGACGGCGGCGAAGATTGTTGTGAGGCTGTGAATGCCTGTGATGCGGAACGGACCGCTCAGCGTGTGCAAATGAGCGATACTCCCACATCGCATACCATTTCTTCAATTTATTTTGCGGCATAATCCCGCGATCCCGGGTCATCGGGCCCGTCCGTTTCGCATCACTTAAAACTTCTTCTCAGGCTTTCTTTGTCGTATATTTATCCATGCCCAACCAATCCGAAAATCCCCTGATCACGCGCATCCTGGAGGCCAGTCTTCGTCTGGCGCGCATGAAAGAGCGGAATACGCTTTCCACGTTCACCGCCCTGCGGGAACGTGCGCGGCCCGTGCGGCCGCCGAGGCTGATGGACGGCATGTTCGCGATCAGCGTGAAAGTTTTCAAGGGACGGAACGTCTGGACGATCTCCCCGAAAGAAGAACGCAGCGAATACCATATCCTTTATCTCCACGGGGGCGCCTATGCGGTCAATTTTACGCCGCCGCACTGGTTCTTTATCG
>JAFGVT010000072.1 GCA_016937825.1 Fidelibacterota bacterium
CTTTGAATCCGCCTGGTCCGGGAGCTGCAGTTTTTGCTTCTGGTGACTGATATAATGTGCGACCGTTGAGGGCAGCAGGACTTTCGGGTCGATATGAAGCTCTTTAAGGCAATGATTGATCATTGTTTTTGTGTCGTTCGTGTCGTAGATCGTGAAGTCGCCGGCAAATCCTGCCGCATCCCTCTCTCCCCGCAAAATTCGCGCCCCGATGCTGTGAAATGTCCCCATATTGACATATTGATTTCTGCCGACGAGCTTATAAATACGTTCTTTCATTTCATTGGCGGCCTTGTTGGTGAACGTGACCGCCAGGATCCTGTCCGGCGTGCTTTTCTTTTGTTCGAGCAAATAGGCGATCTTTCTTGTCAGCACGCGGGTTTTTCCCGAACCGGCGCCGGCAAAGATAAGAATGGGTCCGTCCGTAGCAAGCACCGCCTCGCGCTGGCGGGAATTAAGTCCCGATAGAATTTCCGACATTCGTTTCCTTATTTTTCAGCGGAAAATACCATATAAATAAAAAAGGGAGAACAAAATTCTCCTCTTTTTATAAAAGTGTGATCTCAATAACGATATTGATCCGGTTTATAGGGGCCCTCTTTCGAAACTCCCAGGTATTTTTCCTGTTTCGGCGTCATCACGGTCAGTTTGGCCCCCAGTTTTCCCAGGTGCATTCTGGCAACTTCTTCATCCAGCCGTTTCGGGAGTGTATAGACGCCAATATCGTGCCGGTTTTGCCATAATTCGATCTGGGCCAGGACCTGATTCGAGAACGAATTGCTCATCACGAAAGACGGGTGTCCCGTTGCATTGCCCAAATTCACCAGTCTTCCTTCGGACAGAAGAATGATCGAATGCTTGTCGGGAAAAACGATCTGATCCACCTGGGGTTTGATGTTGACCTTCTGTATCCCCGGGATCGCATAAAGTTCATCTACCTGAATCTCGTTGTCGAAGTGTCCGATATTGCAGACGATGGATTTGTCCTTCATTTTCTGCATGTGGCCGGTCGTGATCACATCGCAGTTTCCCGTCGCCGTTACAAAGATATCCCCTTGCCCGGCGACGTCATCCATGCAATTTACCTCGTACCCTTCCATCGCCGCCTGCAGGGCGCAAATGGGGTCGATCTCCGTAATGATCACGCGGGCTCCGAGACCCCGCATGGACTGCGCGCAGCCTTTTCCGACATCCCCGTACCCGCAAATCACGACGGTTTTTCCGGCGACCATCACATCGGTACCGCGTTTGATCCCGTCTGCCAGGGATTCGCGGCAGCCGTAGAGATTGTCGAATTTGGACTTGGTTACCGAATTGTTCACGTTGATCGCAGGGAAAAGCAATTCGCCGGCTTCCATCATTTGATACAGGCGATGGACGCCGGTCGTGGTCTCTTCGCTGACCCCGCGCAAATGCTTTGCGATCGTTTGCCAGCGGCGGGGAAACGTTTCAATTTCGTCGATGATCAATTTTTGAACAATGCGCAGTTCCTTGTTCTGCGATGTCACATCCGGGATCTTGTGCGTCTGTGCAAATTGTTTCTCAAGCCGGACACCCTCGTGAACGAACAGGGTGGCGTCCCCGCCGTCATCCACGATCATGTCGGGACCTCGGTCGCCGAACAGAAGCGCCTGTTTGGTGCACCACCAATAGTCTTCAAGCGTTTCGCCTTTCCAGGCGAACACCGGGATGCCCAGATCGGCGACAGCGGCGGCGGCATGGTCCTGTGTCGAATAGATATTGCAGCTTGCCCAGCGCACGTCGGCGCCCAGAGCCGCGAGCGTTTTTATCAGGACGGCGGTCTGGATCGTCATGTGCAGGCTGCCCGTGATATGCGCACCTTTGAGCGGCTGAGGGCCCCTGTACTTTTTCTGCAACGCCATCAAACCGGGCATTTCCGCTTCGGCGAACCCGATCTCCCGGTGCCCGAAATCCGTAAGGGCCATATCTTTTATCTTATAATCCATGGCGATTATTCCGCTCCGATCCTGTCAATATAGTAGGCGATGATCGTGATCGACTGCGCAATGGCCAGCAAGGCCGCAAAATTCGTCACGAAATTCTTGCCGAACTTCGGGGGTACCATGATGGTATCTCCTTCGCGGATCTCCGGGATCAGCGATTCGTCACCGGTCTCCATGTATTGCTGAAGGTCCACATAGACAACGATAGGGTCTTCCTTGTCCAGGCGATATCCGCGCAGCACCTTCACATTGGTCAGCTTGGCCGTGTTGACGGGACCCCCGGCGATCGACAGGATCCCCAGCAGATCATATCCGAGCGGGACAGGGTAAATACCCGGCTTCACCACCTCGCCCCATACCTTGATGGGCATCGTCAGTTTTTTTTCGTCGGAAAAGCGCGCCCCAATGCCCGTACCGTCCTGTGCATACGCGATTACCGTCATCACAACCAGAAACATCGCTATAAATCGTTTCATATATCCTTCATCTCCTATTTTACAGTGAAATACATCCATGCCGACTCGGACCCCTCGGATTCCGGCGCCCCGCCCAATTGCCCCGACACCGCATCCACGCGCCAGCGGTAGGTGCCTTTTTCAAGATATCTTCTTTCCTCTGTATCTGTCCAAAGACTGTCCATTAATACCGTTGTATGGTAAGAATTGTTATTTAAATATAAGTAAAATCTGCTTTGCGACAGATCGAAGCGGTGAAGTTTTGCGAACAGCTTTATTTCATAGGTGCTGTTCTCAAAATAATACAGCCGGAAATACAGGTAGTTGATCCTGTCTATCGTTAGAATGGGATAATTGAATTCAAAGGTCGGATTAATGCTGGTAATATCTCCCGCGGGGCTAACCGGGGTTGATTTATGTGACAATTTATACTGCGCCGTATCGGACGTCTCCTTGCTGACGGCGAAATCATTATACGATCTCAGATAATAATAGTACGTCGTGTCCAAATGAACGCTGTAGTCTATATAGCTGTCGCTGTCATACAATAATCCTTCATTCCGTTGAACGCTCGCGATCCGGGAAAAGACATATTCTTCATTGATCAGCTTTCCGCGGTAGACATAATACCCCAGGATCCCCTCTTCTTCTGCCGTTGCCGGCTCTTCCCATTCGAGATAGATCGCATTGTCCGGATGGGCGTCGATGCCCCGCTCCAGCACGCTGTCCGGGGGTGTCTTGGGAATAAAATACGGCACCGAAATGTCGGGCTGGGGGAAACATCCCGTAAGAGCGATGATCATTAATCCCAACACTAAGCCGAAGGTAATACTTTTTGATCTCATGGTCTTATTCACCGGTTTCCTGCTTTGTCTCACCCCAGTAATATGACAAGGAAATGAGATGACTCCAATTGATTTCGTGATACTGGATCGTATAGTCAATCTTCATTTTCCCGTTCATGACGGGCAATTTCAATCCGGCGCCGCCGGTGACGCTGCTCAGATCCTTCCCGAAGCGGATATCCAGGAAGTCCTTCACTTTCCATTGCAGCCCAAAGCGTATGCCGGAATAGGGGAAAAAGCGGCTTTCGAAAACATATCCGTCGAGGGCGAACCGCACTTCGCTTGACAGGGCCTTTACGGGCTGATGGAGCGCAATGCCTCCCAGCAGTCGCATGTTGCCGTAATCCACATAAGGGTTGTTAAACCACACCACCGGAGATTTTATAAAATTTTCCATATTCAGGCCAAGGGAAATATCTCCCATGCGTTTGATATAGAAAACCTCATTCCCGGGGATCATGAAACGCACACCGGCATCCAGGCCGGCTCCCAGTGCGCTGTGGCCGTCGAGACGCTTATAGATGAATTTTAAATTCGCTCCGTATTGGATCCTGATCACAAAACGGTCATAAGACCAGCCCAGCTTGATGTTCACCGGTGTTTCCCGCGCAATGGAGAGCAGCAGGGCGCTTTCCATGTCGTAAAAGGTTTCCGTACCCAGGAATTCCCTGACGTAATCTCGCCGGTCGTTAATGCTTGAAATGCCGTTAATAATATCGTCCCTGCGGTAAAGCTGAACGCCCACCGTGTTGACCAGCGCACCGATCTGATAGTCTCCGTAAGGCATTGAGATCCCGATACTGTTTTGGAACGCCAGTCCGAATACATTGTTGAATTGGGTAAAGATCTCTTTATCCCGATATCCGATCAGACCTGCGGGATTTGAGATCACCGAGGTAATGCCGTTCAGCGAGGTCAATCCGGTTCCGCCCATTGCCACGGACTGAGACGATCTGCCTGCCAGGATATAAGCGTCGCCGTAGTGGCCGTATTCTGCCGACAGTATGCCGGCGATCAGCATGAGCCATACGATTTTATGTCTGTTTCTCATCGGTATTTCGCTATCTTTCCGGTTGATTTGACCGTTCTGCCGTCCACCAGTCCTTCGATCACATAAAAATAGACCCCGTTCGCGACGGTATTCCCGAATTCGTCCCTTCCGTACCAGGGAACCTCATGGTATCCGATACTGAAAAGCGGAAGATCGGTAATGGCGTTCTCGGTCACGGACATGGTAAATATTTTCTGTCCGGAAAGCGTGAATATCTTTATGACCACATCGTCGAACTGTTCGGTCAATTCATAAATAAAGGTCGTTCTCGTCCGGAAGGGATTGGGGAAATTCCCGTAATCGATCAACTGGGATTCGCCCGTGTATACGATTTCAAATGCTTCCGATTCCGTGCGGTTCCCGACCAGGTCGTGCGCAATGACCTGCAGCGTGTGTTCGCCCACATCCATATTCAGCTTAAAATTAAGTCCCAGTTCCTTAATGTTGTCACCCTGAATGAACGAGATGTCTTCCGCGTCGATCTCGCTCCCGTCAAGCAGAATATCCCAAAATTCAGGCAGAGGGTTCACCCCATAGTTGTCGCGCAGCATGACCGAGAAATCCGAGCGTTCCGATACGTACCCTCTGACCAGTATTTTTCTGGCGTTCAGGTTGATTTCTATCTCGGGACCGGAACTCTCATTCGCATACGCCAGCAGATAATATCCCGTCTGACGGATCGGGAAATAGACCATGCTGTCAAGGACCGTTACGGGAAGCGTATAAAAGACATTTAAGCCCGTGTTCAGATAACAGATGATCTTATCCTCTCCCACTGCGGATAAGGGAACGGCGCCCGTAAAACCGACCGTTTCCGATGTCGCAGAGATATACAGCAGTTCCTGAACCGCCTGGGTCGCACCGAATCCCGACAAGGCATAGTTCCTGTCGTAGGTGTTAATATAGATGGCCTGTGAACCCGCAGCCGTGGGTACGGGTGTGATAGTCTTGAATGTTCCGCTTGCCAGATGCACCGTATCGCCGGGGTGGTTGACCAGTTTTCCGTTCAGCGCATGCAGCCATTTGTTTTGCACCGTTATCTGCAGACGGTTGTTCGACGTGTCCGTGTCCTGAATGTCGATCGGATCAATGATCAGCCGGATCGTTCCGCTGTTAAAGGGAGGCAAGAAATCCAGATAAAAGGTGTTGATCTTATCTGTTCCGCTGACGTTCTGACCGTCCACATCGTTGTGGGTCAGTAGGGTGTCA
>JAFGVT010000073.1 GCA_016937825.1 Fidelibacterota bacterium
ATGAACGAGGTCATCGAATAATCGATGGCTTTTTGCAGGGGCGAAAAGTCCGCGCGCACCTTGTCCGGCCCTCCGAAACCGGCGACCGGTTCCTTCAGGGCGTCGTGATAGGCCTTCAGCCAGCCGGGATCGGCAATGCAGTCGCTGTCGATAAAAACGAAATACTCCCCTTTTGCATGCTCCATGCCGGTGTTGCGGGCCGGGCCCGGACCGCGATGGTCCTGCCTGTAAAAGGAAAGGTTCAGCGTTCCCCGGGCGATCGTGTCATGAATGAAGGCTTCCGTGGCATCGGTGGACCCGTCGTCAACAACAATAACCTCAAACGCGTTCTTCTCCAGGGTTTGTTCTTCCAGGGACGCGAGCAGTTCCCGGATCTCTCCGAGGCGGTTGAAGGTGGGGACGATAACGGAAAAGCGATAGGTAAATACGGTCATTACAGGGTTTTCTTTTTTGATTGATAAACGATCATTTCACCGATCAGCCCGATCGAGAACAGCTGAACGCCCAGTACGATCAGCAGAACGCCCAGGATCAACATGGCTAGGTGGGACTGGAAGGGTTCGCCGTACGCGTATTTGTAGATCAGCACCATGATCTCGACGACCGTTCCCGCGACGGCGGCTAAAAGTCCGAAAAATCCGAAAAAATGCATCGGGCGCAGGGTGAAGCGGCTCAGGAAAAAGATGGTCATAAAATCAAAGAATCCCTTGAAGGTCCGGCTGAACCCGTATTTGCTGACACCGCTGGTCCGGGGATGGTGGGTCACCACGATCTCGGTCGTTTTAAACCCCTCCACCTTTGCCAGCACGGGGATCCAGCGGTGCATTTCCCCGTAGAGCTTGATCGATTTGACCACCTCGCTCCGGTAGGCTTTCAGTCCGCAGTTGAAATCATGGATCTTGATCCCGGACATGACCCGGGCGGCCCAGTTGAACAGCTTGGATGGCCAGCGTTTCGTGATGGGATCGTGCCGTTTTTTCTTCCAGCCGGAAACCACGTCCCAGCCTTCTTTCAGTTTTGCCAGCAGGGCGGGGATCTCGTTCGGGTCATCCTGCAGATCGCCGTCCATCGTGATCACGCTGGCTCCTTTCGCCGCATCGAAGCCGGCCTGAAGTCCGGCAGCTTTGCCTTTATTGCGGTGAAAATGAATGTGGGTGATCGCGGGCGACTGCGCCGCCATGGCGTCGCACAGGGCGGTGGTGCTGTCCGTCGACCCGTCGTTCACAAAGATGATCTCGCCGTCGAGTTTTTGCTGTTCAAAGACGGCAAGGACGCGCTTTGCCAGCTCCTGAACCGTCCCTTCCTCGTTATAAACCGGTACAACGACTGATACGTCCATTATTTTAACTCCTCCAGTGCTTTTTTAACGATCGGGTTCCCGGGATCGAGCTCCAGGGATCGTTCATAGGCTTTCCGGGCTTCATCCGGGCGTTTCATTTCCGCCAGGATCCTTCCTTTATGATAGTAGACGTCGCTGCTGACGTCCGGATAACTCAGGGCCTTTTCAACCCACTTCAGGGCTTGCGCGAACTTCTTCTGCCGGAAAAGGATCCAGGCCTTCGTGTCGCAGTAGGCGGCGTTCTTTTCGTTCTTAAGCGCTTTGTCCGCCATGCGCAGGGCATCCGCAAGCCTCAGGTCCATCTGCGCCAGGGCATAGGCATAATTGTTCAGGATGGAACTGTTGCCGGGAGCTTCCCGCAGGATCTCGGCGTAGACCGAATCCGCCTGTGCGGGGCGTTCCGTTTCGATATAGATATTGGCCAGGTCTTCTTTGGCGCTGAGGTTCCCGGGATCATTCGCCAGCAGGTCCTTCAGCAGGCCTTCGGCGGCGAGAAAGTCGCCGGATTGCGCTCGGATCATGGCTTTCATGTGCAGCCAGCGGGATTCCGGACCCTGCCGCAGGATGGCCCGGTCGGCGATCTTTTCGGCGGTTTCGCGATCCCCTTTTTCCCAGAACCACAATCCGTAATGCATATAAAGGTCCGCGTTGTCCTCGGGAAAGGCTTCGCTGCGTTCAAAATAATACCATACCGAGTCGGCCTCGTTCCGCGCCATCGCGCTCATGCCCTGAAAATAGGGGATCCTGCCGCTCTCTTTCCACCGGGGCTTGATCATTGCAAGCGCATCATCTGCTTTTTGGAAATTTCCGAACTGGAACTGATAATCAATGTATAGAAAATACGGGGCGAGCATTTCCGGCCTGCTCTCAAGCCAGCTTTCCAGTGCGCGCAGCATGCCCGGATAATCTTTGTTCTCAAAAAGGGAGCGAACCCAGAACTCGTACAGGTCGTTGTTCGGCGGGATCAGCGTGACCGCTTTTTCAAGGTAGGGCGGGACCTCGCGGATACGGCCGTTCTCGAAGAGGGTTTCCGCCGCATAGATATAGCTCCAGGCAATATCCGGCTCAAGGAGGATCATCCTGTCAAGAAGCGCCAGGGCGTCCTGATACCGCCCGCTTCGGCGGTAGCATTCCGCCAGGTTCCGCATCAGGCCGGGATCGTCCGGGTCGCCTTCGAACTGCCGTTCTAAAAGCGGGATCGCTTCTTCATAGCGCGATTCGCGCATGTAAAGCTCCGCAACGCGACTACCGGCCGTCGGATCGCCCGGTTCCAGCGCCAGCGCTTTTTCAAAATACTCCGTCGCCAGCAGGTGTTTCCCCAGCAGGAGATAGCTCTCGCCGATCGCATTCAGGATGGTGGTCGTCGTGTCGTATTCCAGCGCGCGCCGGTATTCCATGTTTGCATAGCCGATATTTCCGGTGGAGCGGTATATTTCACCGTACATGAAATGAAGGATCCCCTGCGTGGGATATTTTTCCGGCTGCGGCGCGGGCGTTTCCGGGATCAGTTCGCGGGAAGCGCAGGAGACCAGGAACAGCAGGACGAAAACATAATATTTACGTGATTTCTTGCTCATCGGCTTATAATAACGATTATTTGATAATAATAAAACAGCAAAAAGCACGTGGCGGGGCTAAGCGGGAGATCACGCGGACGATCCCGGCCGGGGTTTGCAGATCAACCCGGATCGCCGCGTGTGTGCCGGCATTCTCCGGCGCACCCGAAAACATGTCACAAAACAAAACACCCCGGAGAACCGGGGTGAACGTTGTTTTAGAAAAAATTATTTATTCGAAATAATCTTTCTTATTGCATCCGCAGATACCGACAACCTTTTGTTTGAACTTGTTGCTGCCGGCGGACCCTTTAACGCTCTCATAGTGCTTGACATATGAGATCGGCTGTCCGCATACGGGACAGGTTCTTCCGGTTTTCTCACGGTTGGCGATCTTTGCTCCGAAGCCTGCTGGTTTAGCCATATTTTTACAACCTCCGCTCTTTATTTGCGGGCAAATATAAGGAATTCTCGTCCAATTCCAAATTATTTATTCATTTACCATCATTATCCGGCTGTTATAATCCGGATTCTTCACCCGGTTCGTGTCCGGGAGGGCTTTTTCTGCCGTCCCGCTTGCCTGTTCCGGACGTACCCCTGCGGCGGCGGCCGGAAGTGCGGCAGCCGGTTCAACGCTGCGGATACTTGCGGACGGAAACGATGCCGGAGAGCCCGGCAGCACCACCGAGGTATAGACGAACAGCGACGTGGCAACGAACAGCAGGACCGCGGCAGCGACGGAAATGACCCGGGAATATTCATGAAAGACATGAATGAAAGGGCTTTCCTTCTGCTGCTTTTGCCGTTCTATCCGGGCCATGAGGCGGGATTCAAAGTCCGGGCGCGTGACAGGTTTCGGAAGCGTTCTTAAGGCATCCAGCAACTGTGCCATATCCCCCAGCTTTTCGCTGCAGGCCGGGCACTGTGCGAGATGTTCATTTGCTTCCTGTTTTTGTTTAGCGCTCAGATTTGATTCGATGTAGTCTGAAATGACCTTATCAAAACTGTAACAATCCATCGATACGCAATTCCTCCAGCTTTATTGTACAAACACGTCTATAAAATCTCAGTCCGTAAAAAAGTTCCCGATGTTTTTTACCGGACCTTTAAATCCTTCAGGAGCTTTTGCAGCCGCAGGCGGCCCCGGTTGATGCGGCTTTTGACGGTTCCGATCGAAATGCCCAGTATCTGGCTGATCTCCTCATAGGACAGCTGCTGGACTTCACGGAGAATGATGACCGTTTTGAACTGGTCCGGCAGCGTGTCGATCGCCTCCTGGATCTGTTTTTCCCCGTAATTCGAGGTGGTCTCTTTTTCAGGATCGAAATCCTCCGACGGTATCTCATATTCCGAGTCGTCATATCCCATGGTGTGGATGGAGACCACCCGGCGGCGTTTTAAGCGCCGGAGCTCGGATTTCGCGAGATTGGCGGCAATGGTAAAGATCCAGGTGCTGAATTTCGCGATCTCGCGGTACATGTGGGCGCTGGTATACAGTTTCATCAGCGTGTCCTGCACCACGTCCTCGGACTGCTCAAAGGAATTAAGGTAACGGTAAACAAAATTCAGCAGGCGGTCCTTGTAGCGTTTTACCAGTTCGATATACGCACGCTCATCGCCCTGCTGAAAGCGGGCGACCAGTTCCTCGTCGGTGAATTTTATTTTTTCCTTATCCATCATCCCGTTATTCCGTCAAGAGCTATCATAAAATTACTGATCGGTTCGCAGCTTGTCGTCTTCAGCCGCCGGTCGGCGTCCACGAGGGCTCCGACGGCGCGCCGGAGCTGCGGCAGGGTAAAACGGGCGGCATTCATTTTTAGCTGGTCCAGTTGTTTCGGGCGGTACGCGCGCACGGCCTTGCCCAGGTCCGGCGACATCAGCAGACGCTGATCCTTCAGCATGATCAGCTTCCAGAGGAACTGATACAATGCCGTGATAAGATAGACCTCGCTGACCCCATTTTCAATTAAATTTTTACAGATCGCCACGGCGGAAGCTTTGTTCTTCTGTCCCACGGCATCCAGCAGATTGTCGATGTTGTAGGTTTTGGAATAGCCGCTGACCAGCAGGACGTCCTCTTTCCCGATCTCCTGCTTTTCCGGAAGATAAATGTCGATCTTGTCAATTTCATTGCTCAGCTTTCCCAGGTCGGCGCCGACGCAGCGGATCAGTTCGCTGATCGCGGCGACATCGATATTCCGTTCGAGTTTCGAACAGTAGAGCCGGACCCAGGCGGGGATCTCGCTTTCAAAGGGCGTCGTGGTCATCAGAGTGACCGCCGATGCCTGGATCCGCTTATAGAGCGCGTTGCGGCCGTCGATCTCATCCGCGGTCAGGATCAGCACGTTCCCGGGTTCGGGCCGGTCCAGGTAGTTGTTCAGGATCTTCCTCGCGGAGGGCATCAGGCCTTTCGCCTGGTTGATCACACAGCACTTGGCGGACTGGAAAAGCGAGGTGCCGAACAGGATGTTCTGAAGTTCGCTTGCGTCGATCTCGGAGCCCGGATAAAACCCGTAATCGTAGCGGATCCCTTTCTCCGTCAGGGCGCGGCGCAGGGTCTGGATCGCAAGGTCCCGCAAATAGAAATCGTTCCCGTACAGAAAGTATACCGGTTTGATATTCCCGTTCCCGATGTTCCCGATCTCATGGTCAAAATCGCTGAGCCAGCTCATGAAATATTACCCGAATATGATTGCCAAAAATCCCACCGCCAGACAGTAGAGTCCGAACAAATACAATTTTCCTTTGATAATGGCGCGAAGCAGCCATTTGACGGCGAAGTAGCCGAACAAAAAGGCCGTTGCCGTCCCGATGATGATCCCGGACCAGGCAAAGGTTTCCGCGGCAAACGCCGCCCTTGCCTCCATGATCGTGGCGCCGAAAATGATCGGAAGCGCCATTAAAAAAGAGAATTTTGCAACTTTTTCCCGGGGCATGCCGAGGAACATCCCCGCGGACACGGTGCTGCCGGAACGCGAGATGCCGGGAATGATGGCGACTGCCTGCGCAATGCCCATTACCATGGCGCGCCAGCCGGTCAGCGGCCGTTTCTCGTTTTGCGCCCACTGGGTGATGAACAGCATGGTGCCGGTAACGATCAGCGAAACGCCGACCATGAAAATATTATCGAAAAGGCCGGCGATCTGATCTTCGAAGA
>JAFGVT010000074.1 GCA_016937825.1 Fidelibacterota bacterium
GACCGGTATCAAAATTGCCAGGAACAATAAAACGGAAATCCACTTTTTCATCGTTGCTTTCTCCTTTTCAATCGTCTACGTATATGAATAAGGGGCCGCGAAAGTTCCGAAAAGCCTGAAGATGCCCGGGAAAGAAAACCCGAAAATATAAAAACAGTGGGAAATATATTTGTCTATCGGGTCAACCTCAGCTGAAGCGTCCGCTCCGCGGTCCTGACCAGTTCGTCCGAAAGTCTCTGCTGATCCCGGACCAGCGCCGCCTCGTCCAATCCGGCGATCCGGCCGCCGATGACGACCTGTCTGCCGTTCACGATCACATGGTCCACGGGGCTCATGGCGGCATTGAACACCACGGCAGCCGCGGGATCGTGCTGCGCGCCGGCATACTCCAGGCGGTCCATGGATATCATGGTGATATCCGCGCATTTGCCGGGTTGGATCTGACCGATGTCGTCCCGGCCCAGGACCTTAGCACCGCCGCGGGTGGCCATCCACAGGACGTCGTCGGCGTTCAGCCAGAATTCCGGGGCGCGAAGCCGGGAGATCAGCATGGCGTTGCGTATCTCAAGCAGCATGTTCGACGCATCGTTCGAGGCGGAGCCGTCCACGGCGATGCTGACGTTCGCCCCGCTTTTCAACAGTTCACGAATGCGGGCGATCCCCGACCCGAGCCGCATATTCGACGAAGGACAATGCGCGATGCCGATCCTTGCCTTTCCGGCTTCCCCGATCTCTTCGTCATTCAGGAAGATCGAATGCGCGAACCAGGCGTTGCTCCGGACCCATCCCAGCGTGCGCATGAATTCAAAGGGACGCTGTCCGAATTTTTCTATACAGAATTTCTCCTCGTCCTGTGTTTCCGCGAGATGTGTGTGTATCTGAAGTCCGTGCTTTTCCGCGACCTCAACGGTCTTTCGCATGGACGCCGGCGTGACCGAGAAGGGCGAACAGGGGGCAAGAGATATTTTACACATCGACCCATAGGAATCGTCATGATAGTCTCGGATGAGTCTCTCTATGTCCTCAAAGATCGCCGCCTCGCTTTGCACGACGTCCTCGGGCGGCAGACCGCCGTCCTTTTTGCTCAGGGTCATGAATCCCCGCGTCGGCTGAAAGCGCATTCCCAGTTCGCGGGCCGCCAGGATCTCCCGGTCGATCAGCGTTGTCTCGGCGTGTGCGGGAAAAAGGTAAAGGTGGTCCGAGGTGGTCGTGCAGCCCGATTTCAGCAATTCCGCCATGGCCGTTTTAGCACTGACGTGAAAGGCCTCTCCGCCGATACCGCGCCAAATCTCATAGTGGGTGATCAGCCAGTCGAACAATTCCGACTTCTGGGCGGCGAAAACATTTCGCGTGAGGGTCTGGAAAAAGTGATGGTGGGTGTTCACGAATCCCGGCAGCACCAGCATGCGGCGGGCATCGATGACCGTATCGGCTTTCCCCCGGAATTTTTCCGGTCCGGCGGATACAATGAGATTGTCTTCAATATAGACGTGGCCCCCGGAGAATACGTCCAGCATGTCTTCCGCGTTCGCATCATCATGCATGCGGCAGCACAACAGGGGCTCGTTGATCAACAGTGAGGTTTTCATATCGCCTCGTTCTTTCAGCTTAACACTTTCTCGTTAAAGGCATTGATCAGCTCGTCGATCCGGGACGTCATTGCATGGATCGATCCCCAGTATTCCTTATGATCATACCATTGCGCATTCAATTCTTTCAGGTCTTTTCCCTGCTGCTCGATCCAGGTATAGTATTTCAGGTTGTGGATGCGCTTTCGGGCATAATAATCCAGCTCCAGCATGTTGTCGATCGCGGTATTTGCAACCATTTCGTAATCGCGAACGGCGTTCTCTCGCGTATAGGCTCCGTATTTTTCCCTCAAATCGCGCAGGCGCGAGCTGTAAAGCTCCATGGAATCCGTAAAGACCGTCGTGACGATGTCATTTTCGCCCAGTTCGTAGTACTTGGCGAATTTGATGGCGGCGATCAGGTTGCCGATAGAGGAGATCCCCAGAAGGTCCAGCTGCCGGATGACCGCGTCCGAAACGCCGCAACCCCTTAAATAGTCGTGTCCCGCCGGTTCGTTCAACAGGCGCATCATGCGGATCGTGGCCTCGTCGTCGACGGCGATGACCATGTCCGTTTCCCTGGCGTTGTGGATCCAGGGAACATGCTTGTCCCCGATACCTTCGATACGGTGCCCGCCGAAGCCGTTGTTAAGAAGGGTGGGGCATTGCAGGGCTTCCGCGGCGGCAACTTTCATCGCCGGAAATTTTTCCTTCAGAAAATCGCCGCATCCCAGGGTGCCGGCGGATCCTGAACTGAGAACGATACCCGCAACATTGTCTCCCTGTTTCATGATGCCGTTCAGGACTTCCAGCATGGCATTCCCCGTGACCTCATAGTGCCAGAGATGGTTGCCCGGCTCGTCGAACTGGTTGAAGATCATGATATCGTCCCCGCGGGTGTTGCGCAGTTCCCAGCACTTGTCGAAGATCTCCTTGACATTGCTTTCGCATCCGGGCGTGGGGATCACTTCCCCCGCCACCCTGGAAAGCCATTCAAAGCGTTCCTGTGACATTTCTTCCGGAAGGATGGCGATGGACTCGCAGGCAAGCAGGGCGGAATTGTAGGCGCCGCCGCGGCAGTAGTTCCCGGTAGAAGGCCAGACGGCCTTTTGCGTGGTGGGATCGAACTGTCCGGTGATCAGTCGGGGAACGATGCATCCGTAGGTGGCGCCGACCTTGTGCGCCCCGGTCGGGAACCATTTTCCCACTAAGGCGAAAATGCGGGCCTTTACGCCCGTGATCTCGGAAGGGATCTCCATGAAATTCGGCGCTCCGAAACCGCCGCCCTGCGCCGTCGGCTCGTTTTTCCAGGTAATGCGGAAAAGATTACGGGGATGAATGTCCCACAGGCCGATCGATCGTAATTCTTTCTTATACTTATCCGGGATCAATTCGGGGTTTTTCATCTGTGCAAAAGTGGGTAATACAATATTCCGTTCTTTACAGCGCCGGACGGTTTTTTTCAGCTGTGCTTCATGGAGGGTCAGGTCGATCATAGGGGTCTCTTTCGGTTTATGGTGTTATTATTTCGATTTCTTTATCGTAGAAGAACATTCTTATCATTTCGTCAAGCATCGATTCCCTGACGCTCAGGATCAGATCCCTGCCGGTATCCGCGAAGGTTTTCAGCAGATGATAAAACCCTTCTTTTCGTTCTATTTCCAAGGGACCGATCTCGTCGATGTATACCGGAGCTTCCGTTGTGTTTTGCAACAGGGTTTCTGCAAATCGGAACCCTTCTTCGGAGAAAGAATATTTTCCGGTCGTGAATATTTCCGTCCAGCCCTCCGGAATTTCGTCCTTTAATCGGATAAAAGGACGTTGTTCGCCGCTTTTCAGGTGCAGCAGGTCATAACCGGCAAATACGCCGTCCACGAAATATTTGACGGACAGGATGCCGTCGCCTTTTTGAGATGCCGCATAGAGGCGCCGGAGATAAGCGGTCTTGCCCGAATTAATATTTCCCGTTATGATCCTGATCATGTGTCTTCCCGTAAGTGCCGGGCCTTTTTGCTGTTCGCTACCGCCTGCATTTCCGCAACGATCGACAGGGCGATCTCGTGCGGCAGAGTTCCTCCGATATCCAGGCCGACCGGAATGTAACAGTTTGCCGTGTCGGCTTGAGGAACCGCCTTTTTAAGTTCCCTGAGAAGCGTTTGTTTCTTTTTGCGTGATGAGACCATGCCGACGTATTTGGGCTTCCAGTCCATGCTGTAGATCCGGTTCAGGACCGCACCGTCAAAGGCGTGCTGGTAGGTGGCGATGATAAAGTAACTGTCCCTTGCAACCTCCCGGTCTTCCAGCGCCTTCTCAAACGCGGCATGGATCTTTTCGTCGGCGCCGCGCAGTTCCCCCAGGACGTCTTCGCGGTCGTCGATGACGGTAATGTGAAAGTTCAGTTTGGAAAGATGGTAGACAAGGGCGGCCCCGATATGGCCGGCGCCGAAAATATAGACATGTTTTTTCGGGGCGAAATATTCAAAGAACAGGGTTGCGGTTCCGCCGCAGAGCATGCCGGTGTTCGTGCCGGACCCGGGCTCGTCCATCCGGTAGGTTTCCGTTGCGTTCTCGTGAGAGATCATGATCTCCAGAGCTTTCTTTATGGCCAGCACCTCGATGCTTCCGCCACCCACCGTGCCGGAGATATTGCCGTCGGGGTGCACGATCATTTTGGTCCCGCTGACCGCCGGGCCGGAGCCTTCTTTCTTTACGACCGTAACCAGGACGCCTTCGCGTCCGCCTTCGGCCAGTTCCAGAAGTTCGGAATAGATGCTTTTCACAGTGAACCTGCTTTCATAATGCTGATCATCCGCAGTCCCTTCAGGTGCCGCGTGGGGCAGGCCTGAAGTACGTGCTTTTTGACCGTTTCGTAATCCTCCACCGCCACGCCGGAAACCAGGTCGATCCCACGTTCAAAGAGGAGGGGTGTCAGGGGTGTTGAAGGACCGAGCACGATATTATAGCTTTTTTTGGGCAAATGATTTAAAATTCCGTTAAATGTGTGGTTCGTGATGCTGGTCCCCGTAATGGCGACGACATCGGCCAGGGGGAGAAATTCCGGGATATCCGCTTCGTTCAGGTCGCCCGGCCGGGGATGTTTTTCAAAAATATAACACTGTCCGTAGTTTTCCCGCTGCTCTTCCAGAAACGGGAAGTGCCCGATAATGCCAAGAATTTTGTTTCTGCCTTTTTCCAAAATGACCTCTTTGGCGTTCAGCGCCTCCGTTTGCGGGACTCTTCCCGCTAACCCGCAATTGACCGCAGCCATTCCGACCGAGGCCTCCAGCAGGTTTTCAGAGAGGGCGTATGCCGCGAGTTCTTTCAGGTTCAGCGTTTCCAGTGCGCCCGCACAGCGAATATTCTCTGTCGGGGAACAATACTTGATCGTGCTGGCGATACCCGCGCGGTCTCCGCTTTTCACCAGAACGGAGTGAACGCCGATGATGACCTCGTCAACGGGGGTTTCCGGGGTCTGCGAAATAAGGGTTTCAAGTAAATGCATTGCCATGTTACACGATCAGGGAATTGACCAGCTCCAAAACAAAGGCAAGTACCAGGCTGAATACGGGCAGCGCGAATGAATCCTTGCGCACCGGCGCCTGCCGGAGTTGAAGGGCTTCCGTTTTCAGATACAGGGTGATCAGAAGCGCTCCGACCAGGGTGTTCAGGATAACAATGCTCACGATCTGATACGGGGGCTGCAGATACAATCCCGAAGCGGGCTTGAGCACCAGCGCCTGCGCAAGGGTAAACAGGGTCATCCAGCTCAGGCCGAGAAGCAATGCCGGCGGGAACACTTGTTTTCTGTCGTAGAGTTTGGCAAAGGCAAAGACCAGCAGGGATTCCAGCATGATGGCTGCAACGGGATTGATCACACCCATAGGTGAGCGCATCGGCAGCAGCAGGTCGATGAGTTTAACGGATGCGGCGATCAGGCCCACCCACAGCACGGCAGTCCTTTCGCCGCTCTGCCGGTAGGCATTGAACATAAAATAAAATCCTATGGGGACCATCAGCATGCCGGAAAAGCCGGGAGGCAGAAAATGCAGGGCGTAGCCGATGCCGGCCTCGCAGACACCCCATAATGCTCCGAGCAACAGGATGGTTTGAATGGTTTTTGTTTTGTCTTTCATTGTATGGTTCTCCCTTTTCTTTGAATTCATTTCTGCGTTCGCTTAGGGCTGCATGTTCTCCAGAAAATGCCGGATCAGGTTCAGGCTTGCCTCTTTGCGATATTTGGCGGTGGAGCGCGCATCGTCAATGGGCGTGATCAGCGGCTGATAGCGTTGCGATATCTCGCCGGCGGACGATCTGATATCATTGATACTTTTCCCCTTTAATGTTCTTTCTATCTCAGGGGAGCGGACGATCCGCGGTGCGACCGAACCCAGGGCGATCCGGATATCCGTGACCGTACTTCCCGTGATCATCGCCAATCCCAGGAAGGAGGCCTTGGTCAGGCTCATGCCTTTCCGCTGTCCGAGCTTCCGGTACATATTGATTTCGAATGTTTCATCCGGAATGATAATATCGGCCAGTATCTCATTATTTCCCAAAATGGTTTTTTTAGGTCCGGAGATGAACGCGTCGATCGGGACCGTTCTTTCTGCTGCGCTGCTTTGCAATTTCACTTTTGCGTTCATGGCGTAAAACCAGGGAAGCGTATCGCCGGCGGGAGACGCGTTGCAGATATTGCCGCCCAGGGTCGCCATGTTCCGTGTTGGCGGCGACGCCATCCTGCCGATCATTTGTTTAAAGATCTCCGGAATGTGCGGGTGGCCCAAAAGATCCGTGAGGGTCACACAGGGACCTATGTGCAGGGTCTCGTCCTTTTTATATATTTGCTTCAATTCTTTCAGCTGTTCAATGAACACCAGCGGTCGGTCAAGTTTCGGACGCAGGGAGAACCCGCGCGCGCGCTGAACCATCAGGTCCGTACCGCCGGCCATGACGGTACAGGTTTCCTGCGCAAGCAGTTCCAATGCTTCCTGCAATGTGCCGGGGCGGTATCCTTTTACCATAGGCCGGCCCCTTCTTCGATCGCGATCCGGACGCCCCGGATGATCATATTGTAGCCCGTACAGCGGCACAAGTTTCCGGACAAGCCCTCCTTGATCTCTTCGTCGCTGGGCCTGGGATTTTGATTAAGCAGCGATTCGGTTGCCAGAACAAATCCCGGCGTACAAAATCCGCACTGCACGGACCCGGCTTTCAGGAAACCGGCTTCAATGGCCTTATAACGTTCCGTATGTTTGAACCCTTCAAGGGTAAGGACGGATCTTCCGTGAAGGGCGCCGGCGGGCAGAATACAGGAATTCATTGCTCTTCCGTCCACAAGAATGATGCAGGCCCCGCACTCGCCCTCGCCGCAGCCTTCTTTGACGCTGGTCATGCCCAGCTCGTCGCGGAGGATATCCAGTACGCGGGCGGAGGCATCGACATCGATCGTCGTCTTTTCATGATTCAGATTGAACTCAATGATCATGGTCGATCTCCATCAGTTTTTCGGGTGTGATCGGAAGGTCGTTTACGGTTCTGCCCATCGCATTCGACACCGCGGCCGCCACGGCCGGCGGCGCGCCGACAAAGGGAAGTTCACCCGCGCATTTGGCGCCAAAGGGTCCGTGCGCATACGGATTGCTGATAAAATAACATTGCATTTCCGGAACGTCCATGCTCGTGGGAACCTTGTAATCGGTCAGATTCCGTTGTTTCAATTCTCCGCGCTCGGTTTCCATGACCTCAAGGGTCGCCCAGCCAACCCCCTGGGCAATACCGCCCTGCATCTGTCCGATAAGCGCGCGCTCATCGATGGGAACGCCCACGTCATAGACGGCGGTGATCCGTTTGACCGTCAGTTCATAACTGACCGGATCGATCTCCACTTCGGCTACATTTGCACCCCAGGAATGCACGGGATACGCATCGCCGCGGAAGGTGTCGTCGTCCCAGGACAGATCATCCGGGTGTTTATAGGTTTTACTTATCTCAAAGGTCTCAGCCTCATTCCAGCGAGTGCGCATTTCAAGGGCCGCTTCCTGCAGAAGTCCGCCGACGATCATGGTGGTTCGCGATGCGACCGTCGGACCGGAGTCCGGGATCAGGCCGGTATCCACTTTTTCATAAAGGATCCGTTCAATGGGCAGCTTCAGGGTTTGCGCCACGATCTTCCGAAGCACGGTCTCCGCGCCCTGTCCCATTTCCACGCTGGA
>JAFGVT010000075.1 GCA_016937825.1 Fidelibacterota bacterium
TCTGGATCAGTTCATAGAAGACCTCCTTGTATCCCTCGGGATGCCAGTTCAGGGAAAACTCGATCAGCGCATATTTTTTCTTATTTTCGTAGGTGAAGTACGGGATCCCGGGCGCATGGACGACATAGGTGGTAAAATAGAGCTCCCCCCCGAGATAAAGATTGATCGGAAGCCCCTCTTTCCGGATCTCCTCTTTGACGATCTCAAAATTCCGGATGATCTTATGTTGCCGCTCATGCTGTTCGGCGACCTGGTCGTTCTCGTATTGATGCGGTGTTGCGACGATGTCGGTAACCCCGTTCTTGACCGCCTGGCGCAGGAGTTCCATGGAAGCTTCCAGGGTGGCCGGACCGTCATCGACATCGAACACAATGTGATTATGTATGTCGGCAATTCGCTGCATAAAGATCCTTCTTACTGCAATACCGCCAGGAGAATGCCCGCCCCCACGGCGGATCCGATCACGCCGGCGACGTTCGGTCCCATGGCGTGCATTAATAAATAGTTCGTTTTATCATATTCAAGTCCGACGTGCTGGACAACGCGCGCCGAGTCGGGGACCGCGCTTACGCCCGCTGCGCCGCACAGAGGATTGATCTTGTTGCCTTCTTTCAGAAAGAGGTTCATGAACTTTGCGAACAGGACGCCCCCGGCTGTCGCGATCACAAAGGAAAGCGCTCCGAGGCAGAATATCCCCAGCGACTGCCAGTTCAGGAACGTCGTCGCCTGTGTTGAGGCCCCGACGGTCAGTCCCAGCACGATGGTAACGGTATTGATGATCCCGTTCCGCGCCGTATCCGCCAGCCGTTCCGTGACGCCGGATTCCTTAAGGAGATTTCCGAAGAACAGCATGCCGAGCAAGGGAAGCGCCGTGGGCGCGATGAAGGCGGTCACCAGGAAACCCACGATCGGGAACATGATTTTTTCCACTTTCGGGACCTTGCGAACCGGTTTCATACGGATAACGCGTTCTTTTTTCGTTGTCAGCAATTTCATCACCGGAGGCTGAATGATCGGAACCAGGGCCATATACGAATAGGCGGATATGGCGATGATCCCCATCAGGTGGGGCGCCAGTTTGGATGAAAGGAATATCGCCGTGGGACCGTCGGCGCCCCCGATGATCCCGATCGCACCCGCTTCCGCCGGGGCAAAGCCCAGCCAGCTGGCGCCCAGAAAGGTCAGGAAGATCCCCAGCTGCGCGGCGGCGCCCAGAAGCACCATCTTGGGATTTGACAAGAGCGCGGAAAAATCGGTCATCGCGCCGATGCCCAGAAAGATCAGCGGCGGGTAAATGCCCTGGATAACGCCGAAATATAAATAATTCAGGACGGAGCCGTCCTCGTAGATGCCCAGCTTCATGCCGGCATCGGCCAGGAAAGGGATGTTTCCGAGCAGGATGCCGAATCCGATCGGGACCAGTAAGAGAGGCTCATAGGATTTTGCAATGCCCAGATACATCAGGACACACCCGATCGCGATCATGATAATATGTCCCCAGGTAACATTGGCAAATCCGGAATACCCGAGAAAATCGCTTAAAATATTCATGCATCCTCCATGCTCATCAATACATCTCCCTCAAGGACGGTGTCCCCGACCTTGATGGCGATGCGTGAAATGATCCCGTCCGATGCCGCCAGAATATTGTTCTCCATTTTCATCGCTTCCATTTTTGCAACGAGCTGGCCGCTCTCCACCTTGTCTCCCTCGGACACGACGATCGCCGTAATCAGCCCGGGTATCGGCGCTTTGATGACGTTGGCGGCGGCGGATTCCGCCGGACTGTGGGTCCGTTTCTCCGATACCTGGGGGACGACCGCCTTTCTCGCAAGGGTAGGCGTCTTTTTGGGTTGATCGGGGAGTTCAAATTCCACCTTGTAGCTCACGCCGTTACATTTGACGTCCGCAAACTCGTCGCCGACCGACTCGATGTCCACCTGGTATTCTTTTCCGTTGATCTTGAATTTATATGTTTTCATCCTTCACCCGTTCAATTAAATTTTTCCAAAGTTCCGCATGCCAAGCGCTTTGCTGTTCCATCCCGAAAAGGGTTTGATCACTTTGCGAATGGTAAGGATCGCTTTTTCTTCTTCCTGGTATGCGCGCATTTCCAGACATAGCGCGGTCGCTACCGCAATGACGCTTCCTTCGTCTTCCACTTCCGTCTGCTCAATGCCTGCCGCCTTCTTTTTCAGGCGGTTCTTTTCAGAAACATCGATCGTTTTTGACATGATGCCGACGCTGAACGATACGATCGTCAGAGAGAACAGCACGATCAGGATTCCCACAAGGGTTACGTTGTAGATCAGGGACTGATTCTCCCTGGGGATCCCGAGGCTTGCACTCAGGAGAAAAGGGACTGCGCCTGCCAGACAGGCCGTGATGATTCGTTTTGCCATAGTTCCGTCCTACAGGGGAATGTTTCCATGTTTTTTCATCGGATTGCTCAGCCGTTTCGTGGACAGCATCTCAAAGGCGCGAATCACCCGGAAACGCGTGTCTTTCGGCTCGATCACATCATCGATGTACCCGTGCTCCGCCGCCACATAGGGATTGGCAAATTTATCGCGGTATTCGTTCGTCAGTTCGGTCTTTCTGACCCCGCCGGTGTCGTCTTTCAGTTCTTTATGGTAAAGAATATTGACGGCTCCGTCGGCGCCCATTACGGCGATCTCGGCTTTGGGCCAGGCATAATTGATATCGCCGCGGAGATGCTTGCTGCTCATGACGCAATAGGCTCCCCCGTAGGCTTTCCGCGTGATCACGGTCACTTTCGGGACCGTTGCCTCGGCATAGGCATAGATGAGCTTTGCCCCGTGCACGATGATCCCGCCGTATTCCTGGGCGGTCCCGGGCAAAAATCCCGGTACGTCGACAAGCGTCAGCAGAGGAATGTTGAAAGCGTCGCAAAAACGTACGAACCGCGCCCCTTTGATACTGGCCTTGATGTCCAGCACCCCGGCGAGATAACTGGGCTGGTTGGCGATAATGCCGACGGACCGGCCGTTGAAACGGGCATATCCGGTGATGATATTGGGCGCATAATGGCGCGAGACCTCCATGAATTCATGGTCGTCCACGATCTCATGTATGATCTCCTTCATATCGTAAGGAAGATTGGGGGCTTCGGGAACGATCTCATTCAGGAGCTCGGAAGCCCGGCTGATCGTGTCCTTGGGCGTCACCATCGGCGTCTCTTCCATATTGTTGGAAGGAATGTAAGAGATCAGTTTTCGGATCAGCAAAAGGGCTTCGTTCTCATCGTCGGCGGCAAAATGAGCCACCCCGGAGCGGGCGGCATGCACCATGGCTCCGCCAAGCTGCTCATCGGTCACAACTTCGTTCGTCACCGCCTGGACAACCTTGGGTCCCGTGATGAACATATAGGAGGTTTTTTCGACCATGACCACAAAATCCGTAATGGCGGGACTGTATACGGCGCCCCCCGCACAGGGTCCGAGGATCGCCGAGATCTGCGGGACGACTCCGGACGCCTCGACGTTCTTTTGAAAAATATCCGCATATCCGCCGAGCGCCAGAACGCCTTCCTGGATGCGCGCTCCGCCGGAATCATTCAGTCCGATGACCGGGGCGCCCATCTTCATTGCCATTTCCATGACCTTGACGATCTTTGCGGCAAGGGTTTCGCTCAGGCTGCCGCCGAACACGGTAAAATCCTGGGCATAGACATACACCAGCCTTCCGTCGATGGTCCCGCATCCCGTGACAACCCCGTCGCCGAGATAATGTTCGTTCTCCATGCCGAAATTGGTGCAGCGGTGCATGACAAACATGTCAAATTCTTCAAAGGAATCCTGATCCAGTAACACATTGATGCGTTCGCGGGCGGTCATCTTGCCTTTCGCATGCTGTTTTGCGATCCTGTCTTCCCCACCGCCCATTTTTGCCTTGCGGCGCATTTCCTGCAAATGCTTAATATCGTCCATTCTTTCTCCCGTGTCCCGCTATTGATGTTCTTCCGTCAATTCAGTTAATATCCCGAAGGTCGCTTTCGGATGTGCAAAAGCGATCTTGTGACCGCCCGCGCCGCCTCTCGGTTCGGTATCGATCATTCGGATGCCATGCGCTTCCATCGCCCGGATCGCCGACTTGCAGTCATCCACCTCATAGGCTATATGATGGATCCCCGGACCGCGCTTTTCCATGAATTTTGCGATCGGACTTTCGGGACTGCTTGGCTCAAGCAGTTCGATACGGGTATCGCCGATCGAAAAAAAGGCGACCCTGACCATCTGATCTTCCACTTCCTCGGTACCGGTCAGTTCCAGTCCGAGAATGTCACGATAGAAGGGTATCTGTTCTTCAAGCGATTCAACCGCATATCCGATATGTGATATTTTTTTAACCATGCCTCATCCTCTCCCTATACCACGATGTTTTCTTTATATTCTCCGAAAACCTCACGCATCACATTGCAGATCTCACCCAATGTCGCGTAACATTTTACGGCGTCTATGATCCGTGGCATGACGTTTTGGGTCCCCTCGCAGGCGTGTTTCAGCTCCGCCAGGACCGTTTTGACCGCCTTCTCATCCCGCTTCGACTTGAGTTCCTCGATGCGCCGGATCTGCTCATGCTGGATCCTCCGGTCTACGCGCAAAAGATTTTTCGGCGGTTCTTCCTTGACCGTGAATTTATTGACGCCCACGATCACGCAGGTCTCTTTTTCGATCTCCCGCTGGATGCGGTAGGCCTCGCGCTGGATCTCTCGCTGGACATATCCCTGCTCGATCGCCGAGGACATGCCGCCCAGTTCATCGATCTTGCCGATATAGGCTTCCGCTTCGGCCTCGATCTTATCCGTCAGGGCTTCCACGAAATACGATCCTCCAAGCGGATCGATGGTCTGCGCTACGCCGGATTCGTGGGCGATCACCTGCTGCGTGCGCAAGGCAATGCGGACGGCTTCTTCCGTCGGCAATGCCAAAGCTTCATCCTTGCTGTTGGTATGCAGGCTCTGGGTGCCGCCCATGACCGCAGCCAGCGCCTGAATAGCCACGCGGACGATATTATTGTCCGGCTGCTGCGCCGTGAGGGTCGATCCGCCGGTCTGCGTGTGGAAACGCAGCATCATGGATTTGGGATCTTGTGCGCCAAAGCGATCTTTCATGATCCGTGCCCATAAGCGCCGCGCCGCCCGGAATTTTGCCACTTCCTCGAACAGGTTGTTGTGCGCATTGAAGAAAAAGGAGAGACGGCCGGCAAAATCATCCACATTCATTCCGGCCTTCAGGGCGGCCTCGGTATAGGCGATCCCGTCGGCCAGCGTGAATCCGATCTCCTGGGCGGCCGTTGACCCCGCTTCCCGGATATGGTATCCGGAAATGGAGATGGTATTCCATTTGGGGACGAATTGCGCGCA